>JBCBKE010000003.1:0-77314 GCA_038522375.1 Pseudomonadota bacterium | reverse complement strand
TGATAGTCGTGGGGTCCGGACACGGCAGTTATGACCTCGGGTCTTGATCTCGGGAGCAAACTTTCCACGCCGTCAGCACGCACTTGTCAACGGCGAAGCCATCACACTCACCGCCAGGCCATCGCAGTCCGCAGGGCGTCGATGTGGTCCAGCTGGGCAGCAAAAGCGCTCCAGTCATCGCTTTGGGCAATGGGATTCCAGAGCGCCTCAATCCGGTCGTAGACCAGCGAAACCGGTTCTGTGGACTGGAAATAGGGACGGTCCAGCCGCTCTGGCCGGACCGGCGAGCGGGCGAGGATCTGGTCCTTCACCGGCATGAACGCCGTCCCCTCGTAAAGGGTTGCCAGCGGGCTTGCACGCGCCCGCGCCTCACTGGCCGCGCCGCCGAACCAGTCAAAGAAAAACTGCGCCCAGGTCGCTTCGGTCTCCGTCATCCAGCCGTAGAGGACTGTCAGGAAATCCAGGTCCGAATCGCGGTCAGGGCCGTCTGCCAACCCCAAAAGTGCGAGCGTATGGCGGGCAAAACTCTTTTGAAAGCGCGCTTCGAAGGGCTTCAGCGACGCGGCGAGGTCTTCAGCGTCGGCCAAGGGCGTCAGCGCGCTGGCAAGCTGGGTCAACGCCCAAAGCGCCTGGGTTGGCTGTCGGCCGAAGCGGTACAGCCCCGTCTGGTCAAAGTAGGCTGCCGTCAGGTTGGGGTCGGACTGGGGCAGGAAACGGAAGGGGCCAAAATCGAAGGTTTCGCCGGTGATGTTGAAATTGTCCGTGTTCATCACCCCGTGCACGAACCCGGCTGCCATCCATTGGCCCACCATCGCCGCGGTGCTTCCCGCGATCCTTTCCAAAAGGGCCGCGGCCTGCCGGTCCATGGCCGGATCCGCCGCCTCCGGATGGTAGTGGGTCACGCAGTGGGTGACGAGACGCGCCAGGTCCTCGGTCAGTCCCAGGTACGCCAGGCGCTGGAAGCTGCCAAAGCGGATATGGCTGTGGCTAAGCCGTGTGAGGACCGCCGACCGCGTTGGCGACGGTTCATCGCCCCGGTAAAGCTGCTCTCCCGTCTCGATCAGGGAAAACGCCTTGGACGTATTAACCCCAAGCGCTTCGAGATAGGCTGAGGCCAGCACTTCGCGGACCCCGCCCTTCAGCGTCAGCCGGCCATCGCCCTGGCGTGACCAGGGGGTCTGGCCAGAGCCCTTGGTCCCCAGATCCAGCCATCGGCCGCCTGAATCTTGCACCTGCGCAAACAGGAACCCCCGACCGTCGCCAAGCTCAGGATTATACGTGCCGAACTGGTGACCATGGTACCGCAGCGCCAAGGGCTCGGGCAGGTTGTCGGGCAACGGCGCAAACCGGCCGAAATGGCTGATCCATTCCTCGTCGCCCAAACCGCCTAGCCCGACAGACTCTGCCCATCGCTGGTTGCGGTGGCGAAGATCCGTCCTGGGAAAGTCCGCAGGCGCGACCGGGTCACCGATCATGTCCGCGATATCATTGATGGGAGGGGGCGTGAGCATCGACATGCCCCCTTATGGACGCGCACACGTCAAACAGGAAGAGCCATGCTATTGCCTTGCGACCTTGTTCCAATCCATGCCACCAGCCACATGCGGAGCCATGCTCCCCAATGCGCGATCTGTAATGAGCCTTGCACACTGCGCAATCAAACCATGGCAATTTTGCAACATTGCTGCACTGCACGCGCCGGCTGTTCGGCACTGCACAAACGAATCTGGGTTCCCAACCAAACGCGATTCAGTAATCGGTCTATCAACAACACAATCGACCTCGGTCGGTTAAACGCGGTCTCGTCTAGGGACCCCAGGAGGAAATTGGAATGAAAACCAAAACCGGTGTCGTATACTCGATCTCTACCGTCGCCCTTTTGGCCGGCGGCCAGGCCATGGCGCAAGAAGATAGTGACCTCCGTCAAGATCAGGTGGTCGTGACCGGTTCGTTTATCGCCGGCACACCGGAAGATGCTGCCCTGCCGGTCGATGTCTTCACCGCAGAAGATCTGAAACTTGAGGGTCGCCCGAACATCACTGAACTGATCCGGAACCTTGGCGTTTCGACTGGTGTCGACGGCCAGACCAATCAGTTCGGTTCGAACGGCCTCGAAGGCACATCGAACATCAACCTGCGGGGCCTTGGCCCCGGCCGTACGCTGGTGCTGATCAATGGGAAGCGCCAGACCTTCTCGCCCACAGATGTGGGGGAGCAAGCCCAGCTCTTCGTTGACACGAACATGATCCCGACAGCGGCCATCGGCCGGATCGAGGTTCTGAAGGATGGCGCGGCCGCACTGTACGGCTCCGATGCGATTGCCGGCGTTGCGAACTTCATTACCCGCACGGATCTGGACGGGTTGGAGTTGGGCGGCAGCTTCCAATCGTTTGAAGGATCCGACGGCGAGTATGACTTCTCCGCGGCTTATGGTTTTCAAGGCGAAGGTTGGAACTTCCTGCTGTCTGGTGGCTACCAGTTCCGCAGTGAAGTGCCCCTTCTCGAGAAAGACTGGGCCATCTCCGATATTACCGAAAACCCCGTTGGCGGCTTCTCGTCGCTCTCCAATCCTGGACGTTATGTCGCTCTTGGCGCAACGGGCGTGATCGGTGCGTTGAACCGAGAGGCGGGCTGCGAACAGGTTGGCGGGATCGTCAATCCGGCCAATGACCAGTGCTTCTTCCAGTTCACTCAGTTCGATAATCTGGTGGAGGAGGAAGAGCGATTCCAGATCTTTGCGGAACTGAACCGTGAGTTCGCCAATGGCATCGAGTTCCATGGTGAAGTGCTCTACGGTGAAACCTCGGTGCCGGAATGGAAGACTTCGCCGTCTTACCCGCCCCAGGAACTGGGCACGCAAGTTGTGCCTGTCACCAATCCGGGCTTCCAGCAGTACATCGCCGATAATCCGGGCGACTTCCCGGAAGGCACGGTGGCAGCCCTGTTCATCGGCCGTAGCTTTGGCTGGGGCGGTTTCCCCGGTACGGGCGGCGCCCAGGTCGGGTTCCGGGAGCGGGACACGCTGCGGGTTGCGGGCGAGCTGACCGGCACGTTCGAGAACGACATCAACTGGATGGCGAGCCTCGGCTACAGTGAAGCAAAGGCCGATATCAACACCAACGACACCTACATTCTCGGCTTCACGGCTGCGTTGAACGGTTTTGGTGTCTGTACGGACCCGATTACCGGTAATGATCCCGCGACGGGAACCCAGCCATTTGCCGCCGACTATACGGGCTCATTGGCTGCCGGTCAGGGCGCCTGCCAGTACTACAATCCGTTTGGCAATGCGATCGAGTCCAATGCCATCACGGGCGAGGCCAACCCGGGCTTCGTACCAGGCCTCGAAAACACGCCTGAACTGGCGAATTGGCTGACCGATGGGCAGTTCACGTCGACCGAGACCGATCTCCTGGTTTTCGACGCGGTTTTCAACGGGGAATCGAACATCCAAACCGGTTCCGGCTCCGTGGGCTGGGCTGCTGGTGTCCAGGTCCGTCAGGAAGGCTACCGGCTGACACCGAGCGATGTGGTCAATCTCGACATCACACCCGGACCGGGTGGCACGGGTCCTTTCTCGTTCCTGGCAGGGTTCACCCCCGATGATGACGAGCAGACGATCTATGCTGCTTTCGGCGAACTCCAGGTTCCGCTCTATGATGACCTCGATATCCAATTCGCTGTTCGCTATGAGGATTATGGCGGCGAGGTGGGTTCAACCTTCGATCCGAAAGTCGCCGCAAAGTGGCAGGCCACCGAAGACTTCGCCTTCCGCGGATCGGCCCAGACCTCGTTCAAGGGGCCGACGCTGAACCAGTTGGGCGGGGTGGAAACCACGCTCCAGTTCGTCGCGCCGACCTCGGCCTTCAAGGCCGTGGACCAGGCGGGCAATGCAGACCTCTCGCCGGAAAGCGCGTTCAGCTTCAATCTGGGCGCCCTCTACCAGCGCGGCGGCTTCATCGCCTCTCTGGACTATTACAATTTCGACTTCACGGATCCGATCATTGTTGAGGATCAGGCATCGATTGTTAATGCCGCCCTGGCAGCCTTGGCGGCGGGCGATACCGAAGCGGACATCCTCAACCGGATCACGTTCACAGACAACAATGCGAACGGGATCAATGAGCCGTCGGAAATTGCACGGATCAGCACCAACATCGTCAACGGTCCAGACATCCAGACGTCGGGCTTCGACCTGCGGATTGAAAACACGTTCGGCCAGCCGATTGTTGGCGGTGAAATCTCCCTTGGGGTCGATGCATCCTACATCATCGAGTACGAGGTGGATGATTTCGAAATCGACGGCGTTGTGATCGCTGGCAGTGATCGGGTCGACCAGTTCAACCGGTCGAACTTCTCCCGGTCCCTTCCCCAGTGGAAGGCCAACCTCTTCGCCAACTACGCGGCAGGCATGCACAATGTGCGCGCCGTGGTTCGTCACATCGACAGCTATGATGATGAGCGCGGCGACCTGGGAACGGGCCAGACGGAGATCGACAGTCAGACAACGCTCGATCTGTTCTACAATGTGGACCTGCCGTTCGAAATCAATGCCGGGATTTCGGTGGTCAACGTCTTCGACGAAGACCCGCCGTTTGCCCAGTTTGACCTGAACTATGATCCCTACACCCACAATCCGTTTGGGCGGACGATCAAGGTCAATGTGGTCAAGACCTTCGGCGGAAGCTGATCGCTCTCAGTTTCAATATCGCTAAATGGAACGGCGCCCCTCAGGGCGCCGTTTTTTTTTTGTATCCGATAAGCAACATTGCTGCATCGCACACGCAGGCTGTTCGGCAGTGCACAAACGAATTTGGGTTCCCAACCAATCGCGTTTCAGTACTCTGTTGTAACAAGAACGTGATCCGACAGAGATCGCTTCAAAAAGAATCCCCAAAGGGGATCTAGGGAGGAAACACAGATGAAAATGAAGACAGGAGTGGTGTATTCTTTATCCACAGCTGCCCTACTGGCCGGCGGCCAGGCGGTAGCCCAGGAAGATGAAGACCTACGCCAGGACCAGGTTGTCGTGACCGGCTCGTTCATCGCAGGCACCCCGGAAGACGCGGCCTTGCCTGTTGATGTTGTCGGCCGGGCCGAACTCGACGAAATTGGCGCGCCGTCCATCAACGATATTCTTCGAAACCTGCCGTCGGCCCAGGGCTTGATCGGTGAAACAAACCAGTTCGACACCCGCGGTGGGCAGGGCAATGAGGGCGTTACCACGATCAACCTGCGTGGCCTGGGTTCCACCAGGACGCTGGTGCTGCTGAACGGACGGCGCCACGTTGCGTCCGACACGGTCGGTGTGGACGTCAACTTCATTCCCGTCAGCGCGATCCAACGCGCCGAAGTCCTCAAGGACGGCGCCGCCGCGCTCTATGGCTCCGACGCCATTGGCGGTGTCGTGAACTTCATCACCCGAGACGATTTCGAAGGTGTGGAGGTCCGCGCTTCACACCAGTTCGTTGACAGCTCCGATGGCGACACCGAACTGTCGGCAATTTTTGGCCAGAGCTTCGGGAAGCTGAACCTGATGGTCGCGGCGGAATACGCCACACGCGGCGAGCTCAACATCAAGGATCGTGACTGGGCCCTTCTGGATTTCGCTGACAACCCCCAGGGCGGTGTGTCCTCCATCGGCAACCCCGGCAGCTTCGTCGATTTCACTCCGGGTCCCGGCGCAACCGGTATTTTCAATGCTGATCCGAACTGTCTCGCCCTTGGTGGCCAAGGCCCGATTCCTGGCAATGGCACCCGCTGCGGCTTCCAGTTCACTTTTTTCGACAACCTGGTCGAGGAAACAGAGACGGTGAGATTGCTCAGCGTCGCGTCCTATGATTTCGGCGAGCAGACCCTTCGGCTGGAAGGCGCCTATGCCGAAGTCGACCTCCCTGAATGGGATACCTCGCCATCCTACCCGCCACAAACCCTGTTCGGGCCAGACCGCCTGGTGCTGCCGAACCACCCCGGCAGGATCGCCTTTTTCGAGGACAATCCCGATTTTGCCGCCCGGTTTGATCCCACAGAACCGATTTTCTTCTGGGGACGCTATGCCGGTGTTAGCGGCGTCAATGGTGGACAGCCTGAAACGGCCCAGCGGCTGCGCAACCAGTACAGGGCATCGGCAAGCCTGAGCGGCCCGCTGTTTGACAACGCTGTCAACTACGACCTCTCCGTCACCTATTCGTCTCGCCGGTCCAAGAATGAAGGCAATGACATGGCCGTTGAACGGTCTGCCTTTGCCCTCCGGGGGCTTGGCGGTCCCGACTGTGATCCTGCAACCGGAACGCCGGGCGAAGGGCCTTGTGAATACTACAACCCGTTCTCGAACGCTTTTGCGACCTCCGCGGTGACGGGTGAAGCCAATCCGTTCTTTGACCCCAGCGTCGAGAATTCCCAGGAACTTCTCGACTGGCTGGTGGACCCTCTCTACTCCACCACCAAGAACGAGTTGCTCGTGGCTGATCTCGTCTTCAACGGCCAGACGCAATACACGCTGCCCGGAGGAACGATCGGATATGCTGTCGGAGCCCAAGCCCGGCGGGAAGTCTTCGATCTCAGCGTCAGCGGCAACATCGACCTGAACGATTTTCCTTGTCCGTTCACCCAGCAAGCGGCGATCACCCAGGGGTTTGTGACGTCCCTTGAGTGTGAAGGTGCCGAAACCGGGCTTTATGCGTTCCTCTCGGGGACGTTCCCAAGCCGGTTCGAACGGACCATTTACGGGACGTTTGCGGAGGTTGCCCTGCCGGTCAGCGACACGTTCAACGTCCAGCTCGCCGCCCGCTTCGAAGACTATGGCGAGCAAAACGGTGGCTCGACGTTCGATCCGAAGATTGCAGCGAAGTGGCAAGCCACCGACACGTTCGCGATCCGCGGATCGGTCTCGACCACCTTCCGCGGAGCACCACAAAGCTCCCTGGGTGGCCGGTTCACGTCACTCGCCTTTGTTGGGCCGACGACCGCGTTCAAGGCGATCGATACCATCGGCAACCCGGACCTGGAGCCAGAAACGGCCCTCACCTCGAACATTGGTCTGCTCTACCAGAATGGCGGCTTTACCGGGTCGCTTGACTACTGGCGGTTCGACTTTACCGATCCGTTCCAACTGGAGAACTTCGACCAGACGGTGAACGCCTACGTGGCCAATGACTGTGCCGACGGCGGCGCAGGTGTCGGAAGTCCGATTTGCGACTCCCTGCGGGCCGTTATCTTCCCGACCGGGACGACCGCTGCCGGGATCCAGCGGATCGAGCGGCAGTTGATCAATGGGTCGGACATCACCACCGATGGTCTCGATTTCTTTGGTGAGTATGCCTGGGCGATGAACAACATCGACCTCGCTGTCGGTGTGAACGGAACCTACACGCTCAGCTACGACTCCGAGGACTTCATCAACCGCGATGGCTTCACCATCGCGGAAGGCGGCGACTTCGTCGGTTTCCTGAATGAGGGCACGCCGTTTCAGACGCTCGTGGCGCTCCGCGGCAACATCTTCGCCCGGGCGGAAACGGGCCCACACACGGTGACCTACAATCTCCGCTATGTGGATGATTATGAAGACACGGCGCCATCAATCCCATCGCTGGGAACCATCGACAGCCAGATCACCCATGACATCACGTACAATCTGAACCTGTTCAATGGAAACACGCGGCTTTCGGCAACGGTCAACAACATCACGGATGAGGATCCGCCGGCCGCATCCACCGACCTCAACTACGATGCGTATACGCACAACCCGTTCGGACGCATCATCAAGATCGGTATCATCCAGCAGTTCTGACGGCTGACCGATACCCTCCAAAACGAAAGCGGCGCCTCCAGGGGCGCCGCTTTTTTTGTCGGATGAAAGGTGGAAAACGAACGCGATCAGGCCTCGGCCACTTCCTCGGCAGGGGCCTCTTCGGCAGCCGGTTCCTCGGCGGGGGCGTTCTTCGCCTCTTCCTCGGCGTCCTTGCGGGACTGTTCCTTCTCCGCGCGCTCTTCCTCGCGTTCCTTGGCCTTCGTGCCAGGCTCACCCTTCTTCGGGTTGTTGCCCGGTTCCCACGCCCAGACCGGCCCTTCGGCCCCTTCCAGCGTGATCTGGCTCAGAAAGCGCGCCACCCGTTCGGTGGGCTGTGCCCCTTTCCTGATCCACTCAGCGGCCTTCGCGCCATCAATCTGGACACGCTGTTCGCTATCCTTCGGGAGGCGAGGATCATAGGTGCCGATCTTGTCGATGAACCGTCCGTCGCGGGGGGCACGGGCATCGGCAACGACGACGCGGTAGAAGGGGCGTTTCTTGGACCCGCCGCGGGCGAGCCTGATCTTGAGGGCCATGGTATGTCTCCTGGTTGGTGAAGGGGCTTGGGTGCTGGTCCGGGCCTATGCCTGGCCACCCTGCTCCTCCGCTTTGCTTGTGTTGATGCGTCGAAGGGTGATTGTCCGGGGGACGCGCATCATTCGGCGTCCCGGATCTGTTCGTGGTGGCGGATGACTTCGGCCACGATGAAAGTGAGGAATTTCTCGGCGAATTCGGGATCAAGGCCCGATCGGTCGGCCAGCTCCCGCAGCCGCTCGATCTGACGCGCCTCCCGCGCCTTGTCCGCCGGCGGCAAGCCATGCTCGGCCTTCAGCCGCCCCACCGCCTGGGTGACCTTGAACCGCTCGGCCAGCGTATGCAGCAGGATGGCATCAAGATTGTCGATGCTGGCGCGGTAGTTGGAGAGCTGGTCGGGGGGAGTCATGCCGGCGAAGACCAAGACCTGAGTTTCCAATCAACAATGGCGGACGTGGGCACAGCTGCTCCGATCCAAACAACGAAACCAACAGCCAACGTATCGCTAAAAGCCTTGCTGAGAGACCCGGACAGTTGAAGCGCAGAAACGACAACGATAGACAGCATAAAGGGTAGCAACAATCCAATCGCTAGAGTGATTGTTGAGATTGAACCGACAGCATTACATCCCCGGCACTGGACCTTGAGAAGCTGACCCCTTGTGACTAAACCGCAGTGCGGACACATCGCTCTGTTCATTTCTTCCCCCCCGGCAGCCCAGGCAGTCCCCCGCCACCGGGCAGCCCCGGGAGCCCACCCGGTGCGCCACCGAGCTTCGCTAGGTCCTGCGGGCTCATGCCGTCGGCCAATCCGCCCATGCCTCCGGGAGGCATCCCGCCGGCGCCGCCCATGGCGTTCATCAGGCCCTTCATGCCGCCCTTCTTGCCCATCTTCTTCATCATGCCGGACATCTGCTTGTGCATCTTCATGAGCTTGTTGACCTCCTGCACCGTGACGCCAGCGCCGGCGGCGATCCGCTTCCGGCGTGAGGCATTGAGCAGGGCCGGTTTACGCCGCTCCTGGCGCGTCATCGAGCCGATGATCGCTTCCTGGCGAAGCAGGACCTTGTCATCCAGATTGGCGCTTTCCATGGCCTGCTTGGCCTTTTTCGCGCCCGGCAACATGCCCATGATGCCGCCAAGCCCGCCCATCTTCTGCATCTGGCGGAGCTGGTCGCGTAGGTCTTCGAGGTCGAACTCGCCCTTGCGCATCTTCTTCGCCATGCGCTCGGCTTGTTCCTGGTCGTAGTTTTCGGCCGCCTTTTCGACGAGGGAAACGATATCGCCCTGGCCAAGGATACGGCCCGCCAGGCGCTTGGCGTCGAACAGCTCGACCCCATCCAGCTTTTCGCCGGTTCCCAGGAACTTGATCGGCAACCCGGTCACCGCCCGCATGGAGAGGGCCGCACCGCCGCGCCCATCGCCGTCCATCCGGGTCAGGACAAGGCCGGTGAGCGGCAGGCGGTCATGGAAACGCTGGGCCGTTTCGACGGCGTCCTGTCCGGTGAGGCTGTCGGCCACCAGCAGGATTTCCCCGGGCTCGGCAATGGCTGCGACTTCCGCCGCCTCGGTCATCATCTGCTCGTCGATGGATGTCCGGCCCGCGGTATCCAGGAACAGCACATCATATCCGCCGAGCTTGGCAGCCTGCACCGCACGGCGGGCGATGTCAGCCGGTAGCTGGCCCTTGATGATCGGCAGGGACGAGACGTTCTCGCCAGCCTGGTCAGCCAGGATCGCGAGTTGTTCCATGGCAGCGGGGCGGCGCACGTCCAGTGAGGCCAGCAACACCTTTTTCCGCTCCTTGTCGGCGAGCCGCTTGGCCAGCTTGCCGGTCGTAGTGGTCTTGCCCGAGCCCTGCAGCCCCGCCATCATCACAATGGATGGGGGGTTATCCACCTTCAGGGATGTATCGGCCGCTTCCCCTCCCAGCATCTCGACCAGGCCATCATGGACGATCTTCACGACTTGCTGGCCCGGCTTCACGGAGCGAACCACCTCCTCGCCGACAGCCCGTTCCTTCACCTTGCCGATGAAGTCCTTGACCACCGGCAGCGCGACATCGGCCTCCAGCAGGGCCACACGAATTTCGCGCAGGGCGGCTGTCACGTCTTTCTCGGAAAGCGCGCCGCGGCCTGTCAGCCCTTCGAATATACCGCCCAGGCGGTCTGAAAGCGTGTCAAACATGTCCGTTCCTCAGCTCCGCTCTGATCTATTCCACACGGTCAGGGCCGGGCCTTGCCTCGTCAACACCGGCCCAAATGAAAAATGCCCCGCTGAGCGAACCATCGCCGGGCGGGGGGCCTCGCCAGGGTCGTGCCCTGGTCAAGACGCGCTTTTCACAGTGCGCAGATTGATCGCGGCTTTAGCCACAGGGTGCGGGATGGGTCAAGTCGTTGTCTCGGCCGCCGCCATGAGCGCCCGCCACCGATCATTGATCACAGGCAGGGCAGCACGCGCTTCATCGTGGAGGAAAGCGAAGACGACCATGTCCGCGAACGTGCCATCGGCAAGCCGCAGGAAACTGCGCAGAAAGCCTTCCTCCCGGGCGCCAAGGCTGCGGATCGCTGCCAGCGCTCCTACGTTTCGTGCTGGAACCATCCAGGCGATCCGCCTCGCGCCCCAATCGAGCGCCCGGCCAATCATGAGCGCCTGGCTGGCCTGGAAGACTCCCGACCCCCGCATGGTCTCGGGATGCCAGTAGTGGGAAATGCGCAACCGCCGATGCACCCGCCGCATGTTCTCGAATGAAATGACGCCCGCAAACGCCCCATCGGAACAGCGGTGGATCGCAAACGGGACAAGGCTGGCCTTTTTCTTCAAGGTCAGGATGTGTTCGGCATAGGCCTCGAAATTCGTCCCCTTCGGCAAGTCGGGCATCGACTCCCACATGGACTTTACCGCAGTGCTGGCACGCAGCTCCTGCACATGGCCCTCGTCGAACAAGGTCATGCGAACAAGGTCGTTTTCGAGCCCGGGTGCGTCGAGTTGCATGCCTCAAATCTAGCTGCGGAACACCATTGACGCAAAGGGAAACTGGCTGCGGGATCAGTAGAGTCCGACCTCGGTCACGCGCGTCAGATCAACGTCCTGGCCTTCGCCGCCGCTGCCAGGGCCTCCGGGTGGTCAGGGTGGGCGAGACCGATCATGGCCCGGACGCGCTCTTCCGACCCCAGACCGATCAGACGCACGGCACCGAACTCGGTCACCACGGTATCCACATCGTTCCGGGGCGTGGTGACCGGCCCCGTCAGCGCCGGCACGATCCGCGAGACCGTGCCGCCCTTGGCCGTTGACCGGCAAGCGATAATCGACCGTCCATTGGCCGAAGCCCTGGCGCCGCGCACAAAATCAAGCTGGCCACCGGACCCGCTATACTGACGCCCGCCAAGGGTTTCCGAGTTGCAAGCACCGAACAGGTCGATCTCCAGCGTGGCATTGATCGAGACGACACCCGGGTTCTTCGCGATATGGCGCGGATCATTCACGATGTTGACCGGATGGCTCTCGATCGACGGGTTGTCGTCGATCAGGTCGTACATGGCCTGGTTGCCAAGGGCGAAGGTGAAGACGGACCGGCCCGGAAAGGTCGTTTTCCTGCGGTTCGTGACAGCGCCAGCCTGGATGAGGTCCACAAGGCCGGGGCTCAGAAGTTCGGTATGAACGCCGAGGTCAGTGCGGCCTTTCAGGTGCTGACATACCGCGTTGGGAAGCGCACCGATCCCCATTTGAAGACACGCTCCATCGGGCACGAGGTCTGCAATGATCTCCCCGATCCGGTTGTCCGCAGCACGCGGCGGATGGACCGGCATCTCGAACAGTTCAGCGGTATTCTCGACGACCGCATCAATTTCGCTGATGTGCAGGGTCGATGCACCAAAGACCCGTGGCAGGTTCTCATTGACCTCCACAATCGTGCGCCGCGCCGTCCGTGCCGTGGCTGACGCATAGTCGTTGTTGGCGCCGAACGTGAAGTAACCATGCCGGTCCATGGGCGATACGGTCGTGAGAAACGTGTCTATCTGAACCTGCTCGCCGAGCACGCGCGGGGCATCAGAAAACGCAACGGGAACGAAATTCACGACCCGCCGCCCCTCTTGATCACCCCGGGCCTGAAGCTCGCGCTCGATCGGGCCCAGGAACATGCAATGGGGTGTCACCCGGTCCATGAGATCGTAGCGCAGGATCGTCTCGGCCGACGGCGGCATCGAGTGAAAATACCAAAGCCGCAAGGCCTCAAGACTGCCCGCATCGAGGCGTTTCGCCAGGGCGTCCAACAGGGCGGGCGGTTGGCCCAGCGCCATGCCCATGGCGATATCTGTGGCCGACCGAATATCCGCGACCGCGCTGGCGGCCGACCGTCGCTTCGCCGCATAAACTGCCTCGAACATGGCCAGTCTCCCTGCCGATGCGCCCCACGTCCCTGACTTGGCCAATCCAGTGCCGCCCTCCAATAGGGGATCGCCCCGAATTGACGCCGTTCGCAAACCTATTTGCGTTTCTTCGGGCCCAGCTTGGAGACGGTGGCCGGGTCAGGCGTCTTCGGTTTGTAGCGGCAGAGATCGGCAATCCCGCAACGCCAGCACTCCGGCGTCCGCGCCTTGCAGACGTAGCGGCCATGCAGGATCAGCCAGTGGTGAGCCCCGAGCTTGTAGGGTTCCGGCGTCACCCGCTCCAGGCTGGCCTCCACCTGGTCGGGGTCCTTTCCGGGGGCCAGGCCGGTGCGATTGGCGACCCTGAAGATGTGGGTATCCACCGCGATTGTCGGCTCGCCAAAGGCTTCGTTGAGCACGACATTTGCCGTTTTCCGCCCGACGCCAGGCAGGCGCACAAGCGCTTCCCTCGTCCGGGGTACCTCGCCGCCATACGCGTCCATCAACATCTGGCTGAGCGCGATCACGTTTTTCGCCTTGTTCCGCCAGAGCCCGATGGTCTTGATGTGACCGGCAACGCCGGCCTCGCCCAAGGCCAGCATTTTCTCGGGCGTATCGGCAATCTTGAACAGGCCCCGGGTGGCCCTGTTCACACCAACGTCGGTTGCCTGGGCGGACAACGCCACGGCCACCACAAGCGTATAAGGGTTGATGAATTCCAGTTCGGTATGGGGATCGGGCCGTTCGGCCGCAAGCACCTTGTAGAGCGCTTCGGCCTTGGCCTTATCCATCGTGCGCGGCGCCCGTTTCTTCACCCGCTTCCTGGCAGGCTTGGTGGCGGGCTTTGCATCGGGTGTCGGCATGGGCATGGGTTTTAGTCCAGCCGTGCCGCGTCGCAAGGGCGCAGCGGGTGGATTCGACCCCGGCCCGTTCGCGCCCTATCGTTCGGACATGTTAGACATGCCGGCAGCCATTTCCTCTCCCACCGTCTATCTCGATGCGGTCCTGTCCCCGAATGACAGCCTCAGCCGCGGTGCATTCGCAGCGGTCATGGGTGCGATCATCGCAGTCAGCCTTGTTTCCAGCGTGATGTTCCTCGCCATGGGCGCCACACCCGTTGTGTGGTTTTTTGGGCTCGATATCCTGGCGCTGTACCTGGCGTTCCGTTGGCACCGCAAGCGCTCGGTCGAGCAGACGCGGGTCGTGGTCACTGCGGAAGCGATCGCGCTGCACCACCGTGACCGGCGCGGCAGGGAGCGAAATGCGACGGTTCCATCGGGCTTTGCCCGGATTGTCATGGATCAGCCCGTCACGCCCTCGTCCCACCTCAGAATCGAGCACGGCAACACCGCCTTTATCATCGGGCGGTTCCTCACCCCTGACGAACGCGCAGGCCTTGCCGACGCCTTGCGGGCCGCGCTTCGGAAAGCGCGGGCTGAACGCTATGGCGCACGGCCCGCCATGGAGGCCTGAACAAACGCCGGGTTGCCCCCGCCTAGGCCACCTCAGCGAAGTCAAAGGTATCAACCCACAGGTCGATGCTGAAATCGATCGGGTCGAGGGCTGCCACATCAAGCGATGCCGGTTCGACAAATGCCATGGCGTCCAGCAGCTCTGGTGGAGGCGTATTGGCAACCGGGCTGTCGCCCGCCCGCTCGAATGCGAATCTGGTCGGCGCGATTGGCGGCGGCACCACGTCGAGCGCGTCGATCACATCGGACAGGCTTGCTCCCTCGATCGTCACGGTTACGCCGGCGCTGGTGAACACCACATTGTCGCCAGACTGCGCCAGGGCACCCGACGCCGCTGCGGTATCGGCGAAACCAAACCCGCTCAGGCGAAGGGTCTCACCAGCTTCGAAATCGGTAATCGTGTCGCTCCCGACATGGGAGGCGTCAAAGAAGTAGGTATCGGTGCCAACGCCGCCGGTGAACTTGTCATCGCCAGCACCGCCAGCCATGAAATCATCCCCGAAGCCGCCGAGAAGACTGTCATCTCCGCCGCCGCCATAGAGGAAGTCATCGCCGGCTGCGCCGATCAGTATATCGTTGTTCTGGCGGCCTTTCAGGAAATCGGTATCGGCCCCGCCGTCGAGCCGGTCATTCCCCTGTCCGCCATCCAACCTGTCGCTGCCCGTGCCGCCCAGCAGGGTATCATCGCCGCGGTTTCCGCGCTCGGTATCATTGCCCGAGCCGCCATCGACATCATCGTCGCCGCCGCCACCGCTGACCCAGTCATTGCCCGCCTCGCCGAAGACCTGGTCATCGTCGCCGCCACCGAACAGCCGGTCACTGCCAGCGCCGCCAAAGACTGAATCCTGGCCACTGCTGGCGTCCACAAAATCATTGCCGTTGCCGCCTTCGACCGTATCGTTGCCGAGGCCAGCAACGATGGCGTCGTCGCCGTCGTCACCGTGCAAGGCATCATTGCCCGCATGGCCAAAGAGAGCGTCATTATCCGCGCCCCCGTAAAGCGTATCGTGCCCGCTCCCGCCGCGCAGCGCGTCAGCGCCCGTCCCGCCCTGCAGCAGGTCGTCGTGATTACCCCCGTTCAGCGTGTCGTCTCCGGCGCTGCCCATAAGCGTATCTTCGCCATCATTGCCGAATAGCAGGTCGTCCAAACCAGTCCCGACGAAGACATCATCAAACGGGGTCGCGCCCCCGGGCAGCCCATAACTCACCGGCGGGGCAGATTGTACCTGTGTCAACTCGACTTCTCCGCCGAGATAAAGATCATCGAGATCGGCCGGATGCGCCTGCAACCCATCATCAACGCTGAATGTACCTGGTGTGAGACCGCCCATACCCTCGCTCCCAATGTTATCAAGATTTCGCCCTTATAGTATCCCAAACATTAAATTTATGTATCGCTCTTACGGTTTATGCCTATTCCTTATTTTAATCTTTTGTTTATCCAAGAATTTAATAAGTAATCAAAGAATTAGGATTTGGCTCCGCGCCGCACCCGCCCATTCCGCAGCATCCCACGGAAAATGTAGCAGTGAGCCCAAACGCCTGGGCATAGGCGGACGTTGTGACCGCATCGCACCAACAACCGGCGGAAGGATCGAAAAAAAGTGACGCCTGTGTCATAGTTTTCAAAACCGAGCCATGTTATGGTTGATGGAAGAAGGCATAATGTCCGGAACATGGAGGAACCCTTGGCTGACACGATCCACCCCCTGCCACATGATTTGACCCGCCCGACCCTGTCGCCCCGCGAGCCGCTTCACCCCGGTTACCTGGAGTTGGGCGACCCCGTGCCGCCCGCAGCATCGGTTGCCTTGTCAGACATCAACATCCTCGATTCCGAAATCTGGCGGCAGGGGGCCTATTGGGACCGGTTCGAGCGGATGCGTGACGAAGCCCCCCTCCACTTCACGGAAGACAGTTTCGCCGGCCCGTTCTGGTCGGTCACCCGCTACGATGACATCATGGCCGTGGACACTGACCACAAACGGTTCTCCTCGTCCTGGGAACATGGCGGCATCACCCTCGGGCCGCCGATCTCCGATTTCGAGCTTCCGATGTTCATTGCAATGGACGAACCCCGGCACGCAGAGCAGCGGATCACGGTCCAGCCCGCGGTTGCGCCAAACATGCTCAAGGAGTTTGAACCGCTCATCCGGTCGCGGACCCAGGGCCTGCTCGACAGCATTCCCGTGGGCGAGCCCTTCGACTGGGTGGATACCGTGTCGGTCGAGTTGACCACCATGATGCTCGCGACCCTTTTCGACTATCCGTTCGAGCGCCGGCGCGACCTGACCCACTGGTCCGATATGGCCACCGGCATGAACAATCCCGACATCTGCCCCGGCGGCGAGGAGCAGTGGAAGCGCGAGATGCTCGAATGCCTCACCACCTTCATGGGCATCTTCCAGGAGCGCGGCGCTGCCCCCCTCAAGAATGACCTGATGAGCCTCCTGGCCCATGGCGAGAAAACCCGGAACATGACGCCCCAGGAGCTCCTCGGAAACGTCATTCTCCTGATCGTTGGCGGCAATGATACAACGCGGAACTCGATGACCGGATCGGTCCTGTTCCTCAACCAGTTCCCCGACCAGTTCGATAGTCTCAAGAACAATCATGCGCTGATCCCCGCCATGGTGTCCGAGACGATCCGCTACCAGACGCCCCTGGCCTTCATGCGCCGCACTGCGCTCGAGGATGTCGAGATGCATGGCCAGACGATCAGGAAAGGCGATCAGATCGCGATGTGGTATGCGTCGGGCAACCGCGACCCGCGCCACTGGGACAGGCCAAACGATTTCTGGATCGAGCGGCCAAATGTCCGCAGCCACATCTCGTTCGGGTTCGGGATCCACCGCTGCGTCGGCAACCGGCTCGCCGAGCTGCAGCTGCGCATCCTGTGGGAAGAGGTGCTGGCCCGGTTCGACCGCATTGAAGTGCTGGACGAGCCCTCGCTGACCTCCGGCGCGTTTGTGAAGGGCTACACCTGGATGCCCGTCATCGCACACGCGAAATAGACATGCCTGCGGCCTTTGCCGCGAACCATGACAAGCGATCAACGGCCCGGTGCGCGCATCGGGCCGTTTCGCATTGACCGGTGTTGCGGATTGGTAATCTCCCGCGCTGCACCGCAGACGTGGCAACCGGCACAAATCCGGCTAATTAGCACCTTCGGCAACGCAACGGATCGACGATGATGCGGACTCCCTTGGCCTGGCTCATCATGCTGTCAGCATCGTCGCCGGCCATGGCCGACGGCCTCACGATCAAGCCGGGCCAGTGGGAACAGAACACCACCGCGAGTGCCACGATGATGGCAGGCGGCAACAGCGCCTCCATGCCGGTGAAAACCGAGATCACGGCCGAGTGCCTTTTGGGCGATGATGCGCGCATCGACCCGGCCACCATCGACCAGGAGGGTTGCAACCTGTCGGACGTGACGCAGGACGGCCGGGTGCTGACGTACACCATGGTTTGCCAACGGGGACCGGTAGAGATGGACGGCACCATGAAACTGACCGTCAGCGAGGACGGTACCCGGGTGGACCGGGCCATCGCCATGTCCGGACGCCATGATACCGGCATCGAGATCACCTCCAGCATCATCATTTCCAGCCGCTGGACCGGGGACTGCTAGGCTGATCGGACGCGTGGCAGACCCAGCCCACGAGCGGATCGGTCACATCCTCCAGCGAGCGCTTCACCATAGGATTTCTCTATACCGCAGTTGCTAACTATCAATTGGTCGCTCGGATACAGCGCGCCATATCGGCCTCCGTGATGGCAGGTGAGCTGCAGTCACTGTTACAGATTACACCGGAGAACCCTGATGCTCGGCATTGGCGACAAACTTCCTGACTTCAAGATTACCGGCGTGAAGCCGAAGTTCATGCAACATGAGCAAGGCGGCGAAAGCGCCTTCGAGCCAATCACCCAGGACAGCTTTCCCGGCAAGTGGAAGGTGATCTTCTTCTATCCGAAGGATTTCACCTTCGTCTGCCCGACCGAAATTGCCGAATTCGCCCGCCTCGGCGGCGACTTCGATGACCGCGATGCGATTGTCATGGGCGGTTCTACGGATAATGAATTCACCAAACTGGCCTGGCGCCGCGATCATCAGGACCTCGCCGAGCTTCCGATTTGGCAGTTCGCCGATACCAATGGCTCACTGGTTGATGGGCTAGGCGTCCGCGACAAGGAAGAAGGTGTCGCCTACCGTGCGACCTTCGTCGTCGATCCGCACAATGTGATTCAGCATGTCTACGTCAACAACCTCAATGTTGGCCGCAACCCACAGGATACGCTCCGCGTACTGGACGGCTTGCAAACCGACGAGCTGTGCCCCTGTAACCGCCCCGTCGGCGGTGATGTGCTCGAGATCGCCGCCGAGTAGGCGCCGTCCCATCCCACTCCATCGCCCCTTCCTTTAAGGGAGGGGCGAATGTCTTCCTGGAGACCGACTCCAATGTCTATCGACACGTTGAAATCTGCCCTGCCCGACTATGCCAAGGACCTGAAATTGAACGTTGGGTCCCTTGCCAATGAAACGAGCCTGACTGACCAGCAGAAGTATGGCTGCATGCTGGCCTGCGCGTACGCCATCGGCCAGCCCGACGTGGTGAAGGCGATCAACGCCGAGATCGACGGCAAACTATCGCCCGACGCAGTGAAGGCCGCAAAGGGCGCCGCAGCCGTCATGGGCATGAACAATGTCTACTACCGGGCTGTGCACCTAATCAGCAACGAGACGTACCAGACGCTGCCAGCCAAGCTTCGCATGAACATTATCGGTGCGCCCGGCATCGAGAAAGCCGATTTCGAACTGTTCTCCATGGCGGTCTCGGCCGTAAATGGCTGCGGGATGTGCCTCGATGCCCACGAAGCCGAGCTGCGCAAGCACGGCCTGACCAGCGAGCAGATACAGACGTCGCTCCGCATCGGCGCCGTCATCAACGCCATCGCCCGCGTCCTCGCAGCAGAGGCGGCTGGCGCCTAGACAGAGACTAGTCAAACGCCAGCCAACCCGCCATGCTCCCCTGAAACACGATAGGGAGGAAATCACATGTCGGCGATCAACAGGGTTTGGGTGCTGAAAAACCGGCCGGTAGGCGATCTGGCCGAAGGCGACCTGCAGATGGAAGAGCGGCCGCTCGCGCCGCTCGATGACGGTCATGTGCGTGTGAAGACATTCTACCTGTCGCTGGACCCCACGAACCGTATCTGGATGAGCGATATCGATGGCTACATGCCGGCTGTCCAGATTGGCGAAGGTATGCGCGGTGGCGGGATCGGCATCGTTGTCGAAAGCCGGGACCCGAATGTGCCCGAAGGCGCCATCGTCAATACCGGCCTTGCCGAATGGGCGCTCTACAACACCAAACCCGGACAGGAGCTGAACGTCCTTCCCCAGCTCCCCGGCGTGCCGCTCACCGCATACATGGGCCCTCTGGGGGCGACCGGCATGACCGCCTATTTCGGCCTCATGGATATCGGCCAGCCCAAGCCTGGCGAGACCGTCGTGGTGTCCGCGGCTGCCGGCGCCGTTGGCTCCATGGTCGGACAGATTGCAAAGATCCAGGGCTGCCGTGTGGTCGGCATCGCCGGCTCCGATGACAAATGCCGCTGGCTGACCGAAACCGCAGGCTTCGACGCCGCCATCAACTACAAGGCCGACGATGTGGGCGCAGCCCTCGACAAGCACTGCCCCGATGGAATCGATATCAACTTCGAGAATGTGGGCGGGCCGATCATGGATGCCGTGATTGCCCGGCTCAACGATTTCTCGCGGATGCCGCTATGCGGGCTTATTTCCGGCTACAACGCGACCGAGCCGGTGCCTGGTCCCTACAATTTCTCGAACCTGCTCATGCGCCGGACGAAGCTCCAGGGCTTTATCATCATCGACTATCTCGACCGGTTTCCGGAAGGCATCCAGGCCATGGCCGGCTGGCTGATGGCGGGCAAGATCAGGTTCGAGACAGACATCGTTGAGGGGCTCGACAACGCACCGGCCAGCCTTGAGCGACTGTTCACAGGCAAGAACCTCGGCAAGCTCGTCGTCCAGGTCAGCGAGGTCCCCCAGGGCTAGGAAAACCGCGTACACGTGCCCATACCGAAACCAGGCGTGATTCCGGAAACAGAAAAATCGGGGAACGAAACGGCGTTTTCATCCGATAAACCGGATAGACTGGCTCCCGATTCCACCCGTTTGATGATACAGCTCCGCTCGACATTGGTTTGGGAGGACGCAGAATGTCAGACACTGTCGATATGGAAAAGGTGGAAGCCCTGGCGGGGAAGGTCGTGGGCGATGTGGCCGGCGCCATGGGCCTGTTGCTTGCTTACCTGGGCGACCAGGCTGGCGTTTACGCTGCGCTGGAGACCCACGGGCCGTGCACCGCCGCCGACCTTGCCGAAAAGCTCGGCATGAACGCGAAATACGTACATGAATGGCTCGCTTCGAATGCTGCCAATGGTTACATCACGCACGATCCGGCAACCGAACACTTCTCGCTCACGCCAGAGCAGGCTCTGGTCTTTGCCCGGGAGGGACACCCCGCCTGTATGCAGGGCTTCTTCCAGTCCGTAGTTGGCCAATTCGAAAAACACGACGAGGCGCTGAGGACCTTCAAGTCCGGTGAGGGTCGCCCCTGGGGCGACCATTCGGTCTGCACGTTCTGCGGAACCGACCGCTTCTTCCGCCCAGGCTACGAGGCCAATCTCCTTGAAAACTGGATCCCGGCGCTGGATGGCGTGAAGGACAAGCTGGAAGCCGGCGCGAAGGTCGCCGACATCGCCTGCGGACACGGCTCGTCGACCGTGATGATGGCGAAGGCATTCCCGAATTCCACTTTCCATGGTTTCGATTTCCATGCCCCATCCATCGACGCGGCAAAGGCCGCAGCCGCCGAAGCCGGCGTGACCAATGTCGAATTCCACGTGACGACTGCGAAAGGCTATCCGGGGAACGACTATGACGTCGCCTTCGTGTTCGACGCCCTGCACGACATGGGCGATCCGGTCGGCGCTGCGACCCACATCAAGAAAACCCTAAAGCCCGACGGCACCTTCATGATGGTCGAACCGATGGCTGGGGACACGGTCGCCGAGAACCTCCATCCTCTCGGGGCGATCTATTACGGTTTCTCGACCATCCTGTGCACCCCGACATCCCTGGCCCAGGAAGTCGGCTTGGGTCTGGGCACCCAGGCTGGCGAAAAACGCCTCACGGAAGTGTTGAACCAGGCCGGATTCATGCATGTTCGCCGCGCCGCCGAGACACCGACAAACATGGTTCTGGAGGCCAGAGCCTGAAGCAGCTTCGGAGCAGTTGGAATCGATTGCTAACCGATCGTTGCGTTGCGCAACAACAGGGATCAAAAGCGGTGGTCTGGAGCCGAATGGAAGTCCACCGCTTTAGCCCACTTGCAGGCCAATGAGATCCCGTTCGGCCTGAAAAATTCCGCCAGGACAATGCATTGGCACATCGAAAAGGCGGCGGCGGGGTCCCGATCGGCACAGAGCCCCCGCACCAGTCCCGTCGGTTTCAGGTCGCGCGCTTCAGTCGCTCTGCGGCCGCGATTTCCTCGCGGTCCCGGTCGACGAAACGGTTGATGAATTCATTCACCCGCGGGACGATCTCGGTCCGGAACCGCGACCCGTTGAACACGCCATAATGGCCAACGCCGGGCTGGATATAGTCGGTCTGCATGCTCTCGGGCAGGTTCTCACACAAGTCGTGGGCGGCCTGGGTCTGGCCGATGCCGGAAATATCATCCTTTTCGCCCTCGACCGTCATCAGCGCCACATCGGTAATCTCGCTGGGACGGACCAGACGGCCCCGGTGCAGGAAGATGCCCCGTGCCAGGTGGTGTTCCTGGAACACTTTCTGGATGGTCTCGAGGTAGAACTCTTCCGTCAGGTCCAGCACCGAGAGATACTCATCGTAGAAGCTGTTGTGCTTTTCGATGCCGTCGCCATCACCGCCCACGAGGTGGTTGAAGAACTTCCACTGGGCATCCACATGGCGCGACCAGTTCATGTTCATGAAGCTCGAAAGCTGAACGAAGCCTGGATAGACGCGGCGGAGCATGCCCGGCCACGGGGCCGGCACCGTGTAGATCATGTTCTCCTCGAACCACGCGAAATCGCGCTCCTCGGCGAGCTGGTTCGGGACCGTTGGCGACCGTCGGGCATCGATCGGCGAGCCCATGAAAGTCATGGTTGCGGGTCGGCTGGGGTCGCCTTCCTCCGCCATCATGGAGATCGCTGCCAGCACAGGGGGGCCCGGCTGGCAGACAGCCAGCACATTCGCCCCGCCGCCCACATGGCGGATCATGTCGCGCACCGTATCGATGTAATCGCTCAGATCGAACCGCCCGAGCCAGACCGGTGCCATGCGCGCATCGGTCCAGTCGGTCATGTAGACCTCATGGGTCGGCAGAAATGCCTCGACCGTACCACGCAACAGCGTCGCATAGTGGCCGGACAGGGGCGCAACGATGATCAGGCGCGGCTGGGGTGCAGCATCGGTTCCCCGCGCCCTGGCCATCTGTTCGCCGTCACGCTGGAAATGGATCAAGTTGCACCATGGCGAGCCCCAGGCGACCTGGGGCGTCACGCCCACGGAAACCCCGTTGATCGTCGTCGTGTCGAGGTTCCAGTCAGGCTTTCCATAAAACCGGGTCGCGCTCTCGAAAACGTCGGCGATGGCAATCATCGACTTGCCATAGTCGGTGCGCCCCATGGGATTGAGCGGATTATTCAGCGTTGCCCGGCTCGCCCTGGCAGCGGCGCGCACAGGCGCCATCACGGCACGGTTCATCTCGACCAAGCTGTAAAGCATACTAAAAACCCCGATCTGCCACGTCTGTGGAAAATTTGTTGCAGTGCACCATAGGCCTGTTCTCTGCAGTTCGCAATGGTGTTCGCGTGCCACGCAAGAAACGCACCGCTTATTCGGCAGAATCGGCCGCAGGGCGCACCACCACCCGCCGAAAGCGCGCGAATCCGGCCTCCCGTTCAATTTCCCGTTGACGATAGGCGAGATAGTCACCCACAGGTGACGCCAGCAATCCCTGGGCGCCAAGCCACGAGGCCACAGCGTTGGCGCGACGTTCCGCCAGCCGCATGTTTCCGCTTTGCTCGCCCGTGGACGATGCATATCCGACCACCTCGACCTCGCGCGTCTGCCAGCGGTCCAGCGCCCAGACAGCCAATTGGAGCGAGGGTTCCATCTCGGTGGTGATGATGTCAGATCCCTCGTCGAACACGATGGACGGCAGGGCCGTCAACGGCGGTATGATCGTGATGGTCCAGTTCTGGAAATTCTGGTTCAGCGTGCGTTCCATATCGCGATAGGCCGGCAGGGTGAGGCCATCCGATGGTGCGGCAACGAAGATCGCGGTCTGGGACGCCGGGTTCACATCGCTGGCTTTGAGGGGAAACGGGATGGCATTCCTGATCGGAATGTCGGGCGTCCGCTCGGTCGCCAATCGCTCGATTTCGGCAATCCTCGCGCGCAGCGGTTCTGCGAACGAGTTTTCGGCCATGCGCAGGAATGCTTCGGTCTGCAGGCCCACATCCTCGTTCACGGTCACCTGGTCGACAACCACAGATACCGGCCGGTCATACCGCTCGCTCAGTCTGTCGGACAGTGCCGGGCCTATGCCCGCCACCAGATCCGTGGTCAGGACGATCGCATTCACATCGATTTCACCGGTTCGGCGCACCCCGACATTGAACTCGGAGATCTTGGCAGCGCCATCGACATAGCCGCTCAAGAGCTCCGACCGCACCTGGCTTGAAACCGTCGTCTGGTAGGCAATATCCCGCAGGGCCACCCCCAGCGGGACGGCCAGCGCGCCGAGCACCAGGAAGATCAGAATCGACTGCCAGACCGTGTGCCGGGGGCTGTGATCCTCCCCAAACCCATAGAGTTTCGAAAGGCCCACCACGCAGAACGCGATGGCCAACAGGTTGGTCATGAACAGGAAAAACGATCCCTGGGCGATCGCCCAATCGCCGATCGCGAGCCCGAACCCCACCACGGCCAGGGGCGGCATGAGGGCGGTTGCGATGGCAACGCCAACGATTGTCTCGCCCTTGCGGTGAACCACCGCATACCCGCCGGCAAGCCCTGAAAATACCGCAACCAGAAGGTCAAAGAGGTTCGGCTGGGTCCGAGCCAGGATTTCCGGTGTCGCTTCCTTCAGGGGCGACAGGGCAACGATCGAATAAGCGATCGCCAAGGCCGCCAGGATACCGCAGGCCTGGGCGAAAATCGCCGTCCTCAGCGCGGGCCATTCGAGAATGGAGATGGAAAACCCCATCAGCATGATCGGTCCCATCAGCGGGGAGATCAGCATGGCGCCGATAATCACCGCGGGCGAAGAGAGCAGAAGCCCGAGCGTTGCAACCGCGCAGCTCATCACCGTCATGAACAGGTAGCGCCCGCTGACCCCACCTTCCTCATGGACATGATCGACCACTTCCTGGTGGTCGATATCCTTGGAAAGCTGACGCAGCAGCGCGCCGATCCAGCGCTGCCAGAACGGTTTTTTCTCCTTCGGTAGGACCAATCCCGAATCGGGCATCATCGCTCCTGCACCGGTCACGCCCCCAGCGGCGCCACGCCTATAGGTAGGTTTAAGCCACAAGCAAGCAATTGACGATTGCATTCCCGCACCATCGCATTGACCGGGCGCCCTCTCCGCCGGCACGCTGGTCAGGACAGGACATCGACCGGAGGAGACAGACCCCATGCCCATGACCCCGTTCAGGATAGATATCCCCCAGGACACCCTTGACCGGATCATGGCGCGGGTTGCGGCCTATCGCTGGTTCCCAGCCCCGGAGAATGCGGAAACGGGATGGGAATACGGCATGTCCACACCAGTACTCAAGGACATCCAGGCCTATTGGCTGGACAGCTACGACTGGCGTGCCCAGGAAACCGCGCTCAACCGGTATCCCCAATTCCGGGCTTCGGTGGACGGACTTGATGTCCACGTCCTGCACGTGGTTGGCGAGGCGGCCGGCAAGCGCCCGCTGCTGATCACCCATGGCTGGCCGGGCTCGGTGTTCGAATTCTGGGACGTGATCGAACCGCTGGCCTACCCCTCAAGGCATGGAGGGTCGGCCAGCGATGCCTTCGATCTCGTGATCCCATCCCTTCCGGGCTACGGCTTTTCGGGAAAACCGCCATCGCCCATCGGCCAGCGTGCGACCGCCAGATTGTGGGATACACTCATGCGAGAGGTGCTGGGCTACGACACCTACCTTGCCCAGGGCGGGGATTGGGGCGCCGTGGTCACCTCGTGGCTCGGATTCGGTCATTCCCTTGCCAAGGGCGGCGGCTGCCGGGCGATCCACCTGAACATGACCGGCCTTCGCCCAACCCCGGCCACCCCCCAAACCGAAGATGAGCGGGAATGGCTCGGCAAGACACAGGCGGCGATGCAGACCGAGGGCACCTATCTCATGCAGCAGGCCATGAAGCCCCAGACCCTGGCTTTGGGGCTGATGGACAGCCCCATGGGACAGGCGGCCTGGATCCTCGAAAAGTTCCACGCCTGGAGCGACCTGCGGGAAAAATCGCTGCTGGAGGCTTATACCCGCGACCAGCTGCTGACGAACCTGATGATCTACCTGGTCACCGACAGCTTCGCCACATCGGTCTGGTATTACAACGCGCTGTTCCAGGAGGGCGGAAACGGCCTGCCTGCGGGCGAACGCTGCGAAACGCCGACCACCTATGCCGCCTTCCCGGGCGAGACGGTGTTCTCGCCGCCGCCGAGGAGTTGGATGGAACGGGCCTATAACCTCACCGGCTGGCAGGAGCAGCCGCGGGGCGGCCACTTCGCCGCCATGGAAGAACCGGGCCTGTTCGTGGATGCCATCCGGGCGTGGGGGCGCGGATCTGGCTAGCGTGTCTTCGCCCTTGGCGGGAACGCGCAGCCGCCTGTCCGGCCAGTCCCGCCGATGCGATTGGCATCGCCAAACTGTCGTGAGCAAAACCGATCTGGCGGACCGTTAAACCTCCGGTTCCGCGCGGAACACCGCCTCGTCCAGTTCGCCTTCCCACTTGGCAACTGCCGTCGCCACCGCAACGTCGCCAGTCACGTTGGTGAGCGTGCGCATCATGTCGAGCAGCCGGTCAAACGGCAGGATGAAGCCGATGATCAGCGCGGCCTGGGCGTCGCCGATCCCGACCTGCGACAGGGCCGCGCCAGACAGCAGCAGGCCGGCGCTGGGAATACCCGCAGCACCGATCGATACCAGGGTCGCCATGACCGCCACCAGGATGTACTGCGCAAACGTGACCTCGACGCCCATGGCCTGGGCCCCGAACAGCGCGACCATCCCGATGTAAATCGCTGTCCCATCCATGTTGATCGTGGCGCCAAGCGGCAGCACGGAACCAGCCACCGCCTTGTCCACTCCCAGGTTTTCTTCTGCGCAGCTAATGGTGACGGGCAAGGTGGCCGATGAACTGGCCGTCGAATAGGCCACGGCCTGGGCATCGGTCACACCGCGGAAAAACGGCATGATCGGCAGGCCGAGCACACCCTTGATGATGACCCCGCCATAGGTGATCGCGATGTGCAGAGCACACGCAACATAGAGCGCGATCGCCAGCTTCCCGAGGCTTTCGAGCACGCCGAGCCCCTGGGTTGCCATCACCGTGGCCATCAACCCGAACACGCCGACCGGTGCGGTCTCCATGACGATGACGGTGACTTTCATCATCGCCTCGGCGGCACCATCCATGAAATTGGCCACCGGCTTGGCAATCTCGCCGGCTACCAGGATGCCAACCCCGAAAATGATCGCGAAGAAGATGATCTGCAGGATATTGCCGTCCGCCAGGGCGGCCATGGGGTTGGTCGGTACGATGTTCAGGAGCCGGTCAACCAGCCCGCCCGCTTCAGCGGCCCGTTCCCGGGCACTATCGAGCGCGCTGGCATCGGCGCCGGCGAACGTCTCGGGCGACAGGCTTGAACCGGGCTGGACCAGCGTGCCCATGACCAGGCCGAGGGTCACGGCGATGGCCGTCGTCCCGAAATAGAGCCCGATCGTGCGGGCGCCGAGGCTGCCAAGGCGCTTGGGATCCCCCATGGCGATGATGCCCGACACCAGCGTGAAAAAGATCAGCGGGACAATCAGCATCCGGATCAGGCGCAGGAACAGGTCCCCGATCCAGGCGATATAGGTTTCCGCGAACGCTCCCCCCGCTTCGGCCCCCATGCCGTAGCGCAGCGCAAGCCCGGTTGCGAGCCCCACAAACAAAGCGCCAATCACCCGTTTCCAGAGCGCAATTTCAAACCAAGCCGCCAATGCGCCCTCCCGTTCAGAGCCGTTCTCGCGTTTCCGCTGCGACCGTACGGCCCTGCTTCGCCGCGTCAATCAAGCGCTGTGTAGATGCGGGCAACGGGAGTAACCGATGACCGGGTTTCGGGCATTTGCCATGGCGAGCGGTGCCGATCGGCCTATTCCTAATGGTCATGGACACCGCGCTGCAAACCGTCTTCGACGCCACCCTGGCTCGGCTGGCCCGTGCCGCTGTGGATGGAAAGTCCCCGTGGCGGCTTCCCATCCTGGCGACAATATCGGCGGATCTGGGTCCACAGGCGCGGATCGTCGTCCTGCGTGCCTTCGACCGGGCGCAGATGCGCTTTACCGCATATACCGACGCCAGGACGCCAAAGCGCGCGGAAATCGCCGGCGATCCGCGGACAACCCTCCTGTTCTGGGACAAGGGCGTATCGCTTCAGTTGAGGGCTTCTGCCCATGCAAGGATCGAGACAGAAGGCCCCGCCGTCGATGCCGCAAAAGCAAGGCTCGGCGACTACCAGGGCTCCGATTACGCCCGTTGGGCCGTCCCCGGATCGCCCGCCGAAGCCGCAGAAACCCGCCTCCACGAAGACCCCCTCGCCCATTTCGCCCTGCTCACCCTGACGGCCGATCGCCTGGACTGGCTCGAACTCGCCCGCACCGGCCATCGCCGTGCGCTGTTTTCTAGGTCGGATGCGGGCTGGGACGGGGTCTGGACCGTGCCCTGACCAGCACAGCTTGACCGAGACCGGTGCGGTTCCGGCATCGGCGAAAACGGGCTAGGCCCGGGGGTGGGCCCCCGCATGGACAGCCTGCAGCCGGCTCGCATCAACGCCGGTATAGATCTGCGTCGTTGAAAGACTAGCATGGCCGAGCAGGCTCTGGATCGAGCGCAGATCAGCGCCATGGGACAACAGATGGGTCGCAAACGCATGGCGCAAGGCATGGGGCGTCGCTGTCTCCGGAAGGCCCAGGCCAGCACGGAGGTCCTGCACCAGGGCTTGCACGGCCCGAGGCCCCAGCGCCCCTCCCCGCACGCCCCGAAACGCCGGCTCATGGCCGGACAAGGGGAACGGTTGCAACGCCCCATAGGCGTCAAGCGCGGTCCGCACCGGCGCGATCAGCGGCACCATCCGCACCTTTCCGCCCTTGCCCACCACGCGAAGGACATCGGGCGCGGGAAGATCAGACACCTTCACGGCGAGCGCTTCGGAAATCCTCAAGCCGGCACCGTAGAGCAGGCTCAGGACAGCAACATCCCGCGCCCCAATCCAGGGCGTTTCGGCCCGCTCCCGGGCCTCATCCAACAAGTCCTTCGCCGCCGCTTCCGAGACGGGGCGTGGCAGGCGCGCGCGCCGGCGTGGGCCTTCCAGGTACGCAATATCAGGGTTCTGGATGCCATGGGCACGGTCCAGCCAGCCATAGAAGCGCTTGATCGCTGACAGCGACCGCGCCGCCGACGCATCGGAAACGCCAGCGTTTCGCCGCTGGGCCAGGTAAGCGCGCACATCCCGCGCCGACAGCGCCGCCAGCGCGCCGACACCGGGTTCCTCGCCCAGATGGTTCGCCAGGAACCAAAAAAACCCTGCAAGGTCAGAGCCATAGGCCTCAACGGTATTGGCCGCCAGCCGCCGCTCGTCGCGAATATGGGTGATGAACTGTGCCAGAATGTCCATGCCCACCATTCCTACAGGCCGGGGATTTAACACCCCATTGCGATCGGACCCTGTTTGCTGCACCTTGCCGTTCATGAGTGCAGATACCTTCCACACCGCTGCTGACAGCGGCCATCTCGAAGCCGACATGCTGGCCATGGGCGCGCGCGCCCGCGCCGCTTCCCAGACGATGGCCGCCCTTGGCGCCGCCGACCGCACCGGCGCGCTGACGGCCATGGCAACCGCCCTTCGCACCGCCGCCGCACAGATCCTGGACGCAAACGCCGCCGACCTCGCCATCGGCAAGGAAAAAGGGCTTAGCCCGGCCCTCATGGACCGGCTGACGCTTGATGGGGCCAGGATCGAAGCCATGGCCGCGGGGATCGACGCAATCGCCGCCATGGCCGATCCCCTGGGCCGGGAACTGGCCCGTTGGACGGTCCCCTCCGGCCTGGACATTGCCCGGGTGGCCTGCCCGCTCGGCGTGATCGGTGTGATCTACGAGAGCCGGCCCAACGTCACCGCTGATGCGGCAGCCCTCTGCGTCCGGTCCGGGAACGCCGCCATTCTCCGCGGCGGATCAGAGAGCGCGAACGCCTCCACCACCATTGCTGCGGCGCTCCGCAGCGCCCTGGCCGCATCGGGACTGCCTGCTGATGCCGTGCAGATTGTCCCAACCACGGACCGGCAAGCCGTCAGCCATATTCTCGCCGGCCTTGGCGGCACGGTCGATGTGGTCGTCCCCCGGGGCGGCAAGGGCCTCAACGCCCGCGTCCAGGCCGAAGCCCGCGTTCCGGTGATCGGCCATCTCGAAGGGCTCTGCCATATCTATGTCGACAGGGATGCCGACCACTCCCGCGCCGCCGATATTGCGGTGAACGCCAAGCTGCGGCGGACGGGCATTTGCGGTGCCATGGAAACCCTGCTGGTGGACAGGGCCCTGCCCGATGACGCCGTGATCGCGATCACATCGGCCCTTGCTGATGCCGGTTGCGAACTGCGCGGGGACGCGGCCATCCAGGCCATGATTCCCGGCATGAAGCCGGCCACGGAGGATGACTGGGCCACCGAGTACCTGGCCCCGATCCTTTCCATCGCCCAGGTCGATGGGGTCGAGGGCGCCATGGCGCACATCCAACGCTACGGCACCGCTCACACCGAGTGCATCCTGACGGAGAACGCCGAAACCGCCGCCCGTTTCCTCAACGGTGTCGATGCAGCCATCGTGATGCACAACGCCTCGACCCAGTTTGCCGATGGGGGGCAGTTCGGCATGGGCGCCGAAATCGGCATCGCCACGGGCCGCATCCATGCCCGCGGACCCGTGGGCGCCGACCAGTTGACGATCTTCAAGTATGTCGTCCGCGGCACGGGCCAGACCAGGCCCTAGGGACCAGGACCACACCTTGCTCGCCCGCGCGCCGGTTCTCGCGAAACTGCCCGGGCCCCACCGGGGGCTGCGGATCGGGCTGTTCGGCGGCTCGTTCAATCCTGCCCATTCAGGCCACCGCCACGTGGCCGAGACCGCCCTCACGCGGCTTCAGCTCGACTGGGTCTGGTGGATCGTCGCCCGCGGCAACCCGCTCAAATCGAACCATGGCGACTTCGGTGCACGGCGCGCATCGGCCAATCGCCAGGCAGACCATCCACGCATGCGGGTATCGGCCATCGAAACCCGGCTTGGTGTTTCCTATACCCGTGACACGCTGGTCCACCTCAAGGCCCGGTGCCCGGCGACGGACTTCGTCTGGATCATGGGGGCCGACAATCTCGCCGGCTTCCACCGGTGGGCCGCCTGGAAAACCATTGCGGAAACCGTTCCGGTGGCAGTCGTGTCGCGTCCGGGCATTGGCCCGGAAGCCGCGTTCAGCCGGTTCGCCTCGACCTATCGGCCGGCCCGGATTGCCGAGGCTGACGCCCCGCGTCTCGCCTCAACCCCGGCTCCCGCCTGGACCCTGTTGCACGCGCCCCTTGATCCCGCGTCGTCGACGACCCTGCGCGCCCGTGGACCGGGGACCGGGGATCGCCTTGCCCCCGAGGGTTAAGGGCTTTGGCCGGGCCGCGACGCATGCTATATGGATGGAACAGGTAGCTGAAAGGAAAACCGCCCTGTCTGCACAAACAGAGTTAAGGCCCGGAGATGTCGCGGCTGCCACGCCCGAGAAAATCCTGGCGCATGTGATCGAGAGCCTCGAAGACGACAAGGCCGAGGATCTCGTCGTGTTTGATCTGGAGGGAAAATCATCCCTGGCCGATCAAATGATCATCGCATCTGGCCGGTCCGCCCGGCACGTGTCTGCCCTTGCGGACAATGTGATGCAGACGATCAAGGACACGGCCGGCAGGCGGGCCAAGGTCGAGGGTCTGCAAACCGGCGACTGGGTTCTGATCGATACCGGTGACCTGATTGTACACCTCTTCAGGCCGGAAGTGCGATCATTTTACAATCTGGAACGGATATGGGGCCCCCACGAGGGACCATCGGAGGCGGCCTAGGAACCGCCAGACGCCCGAATGCGGATCCACATCATCGCCGTCGGACCGATGAAATCGGGCCCCGAGCGCACCCTCGTCGATGACCTCGTCAGCAGGGCTCGCAAGACCGGCCGGCCCCTGGGACTGCGGGATGTGGCAGAACACCAGGTGCAAGGCGGCGGCGGCAAGGATGCAGAAGCTGAACGCCTCCTGTCAGCCTTGCCCCGGGGATCGCGGCTTGTCGCGCTCGACGAGCACGGTAAAGCTTGGTCATCAATGGCCTTCGCAGAGCGATTGTCCGCCCTTCGTGACGCTGGCACCACCGATCTCTGCTTTGCCATTGGCGGGGCCGACGGCCATGGCCCTCGACTCCTGGCTGCGGCGGCAGAGACCCTCGCATTCGGCGTCCAGACATGGCCCCACAAACTGGTGCGGGTGATGCTGGCGGAACAGCTCTACCGCAGCACCACCATCCTGGCCGGGATGCCCTATCACAAGGCGTGACGCCGGTCAGTTCGCGGCCTGCGCTTGCGCCAGCCCTCCACCCACGATAGCCAAAAGAGCCTGCCCTGGGGTTCAGAGGCGTGAGAAGGGAACAGGGGTCATGCGGGATTTCCTGAAGATTTACGGGCCACTAACCTTGCTGGCCATTCTCGGGCTGATCATCGCCTTGCGGTTTGTCGATCCGGCGCCACCGAAATCGATCGTCTTCGCAACCGGCAGCCCAGATGGCGCCTACGCCGCCTACGGACAGCGCTACGCGAACCTGTTGGCCGAGCATGGGGTCAGCGTGGACCTGATCAGCACCGAAGGATCGGTCGAAAACCTCCGCCTGCTTCGCGAGGGCGAAACCCAGGCTGCCCTTGTCCAGGGCGGGTTGGCCACCCAGGGGGACGGCGAGCGCCTCGTTTCCCTTGGCGGGCTCTTCTATGAACCCTTCTGGGTGTTCGTTCGCCGGGACATCAGCGTCGCAGACTTTGACGGGTTGAAACCGCTGCGCGTCGCCCTTGGCAGTGACGGGTCGGGCACGCGCCAGCTCGCCAGCTCCCTCCAGGCCGACCATGGCAATGGCTGGGGCGATCAGTCCACCCTCCCGCTCAGCGGCAATGCGGCGGCTGACGCCCTCATCAGCGGCGACATCGATGCAGCCGTGTTCGCGGCCAGTATCTCGGCCCCCTATGTCGACCGGCTCCTCAGGGAGCCAGAGATCACCCTCCTGCCCTTCGAGCGCGCGCCCGCCCTGTCGCAACGCCGCCCCGCGCTGGGCGAGACCGTCCTCCTCCACGGGGTCATCGACATTGCCAAGGATGTCCCTCCGGAAAATGTGCCACTCATCGCCCCGGTGGCCCAGCTCGTGGTGCAGCAGGATCTCCATCCCGCGATCCAGTCGATCCTGCTCGATGCCGCCGTGCAGATCCACCGGGAGCACTCCCTGCTCGCCGATGCCGGCACCTTCCCCGACGCAGGCTTTGTCGACCTTCCCCTGTCCGAGGAAGCGGCCCGGTTCTATCGGAATGGACCATCGGCCCTGCGCCGGTATTTCTCCTTCGGCGTCGCAAACTTCCTCGAGCGCGCCTGGGTCCTGGCGATCCCGCTGCTGACGCTCCTGTTTCCCCTCGTCCGCGCCGCTCCGCCGGTCTATCGCTGGCGAATTCGGCGAAAGATCTACGTCTGGTACAATGATCTTCGCGAACTGGAGGAGGAAGGCCGTAACGCCACCACCGCCGACGACCGCGCTGAAACGCGTCGGAAACTGGCGCAGCTACAGGAAGAGATTGGCAACCTTGAAGTTCCCCTCTCCTATAATGACGAGGTCTACCGGCTGCGAAACCATGTGGCCTTCGTCAACCAGCTCCTCGGTAACCTCGATCCGAAACAGACCCTTCAGTCGGTGGTCTGAGCCCGCACCGGCTGGAAGCGCGCGCTAAAGGCATCCACCAGAAACGTGTGCCGTGCTGCAACCGCATGGGCATCGCTGCCATAGCCGCCACCCAGCACGCCGCAAACCGGCACACCCCGCCGCGAACACGCCTCGGCTACCATTCCGTCCCGCAACCGCAAGCCCCCATCGGTCAGCGACAACAAGCCCAGCCGGTCATCCCGATGGGGATCGACCCCGGCATTGTAGAAGACGAGATCCGGCTCGCAGCGCTTGAACACCGTGTCCAGGAACCGCTCCAACGCGTCAAGATAGCCATCATCGCCGGTGTCCCGCGGCAACCCCACATCGAGATCGCCGGGAGGCTTTTCCCGCGGCCAGTTCTGCGCACAGTGGAGCGAAGCGGTGAACACGGCGGGGTCACCGGCAAAGATGCGCGCCGTGCCGTCACCATGGTGGACATCCAGATCGATCACCGCGACCTGGGCAACCCGGTCTTCGTCCAGCAGCCGCCGGGCCGCCACCGCCACATCATTGAACACGCAAAACCCGGCCCCGCCCGTCATGTCCGCATGGTGACTACCGCCCGCCAGGTTCACCGCTGCGCCGGACGCCAGGGCGACCCGTCCGCCCAGATAGGTGCCCCCGACCGAGGCGCGTGACCGCTCCGCCACCGCGGCGGTGATCTCGAACCCGATGCGCCGGGCCGCCTTCGGACAAAGCGTCCCATCCATCACCGCATTCACGTATTCCGGCGCATGGACCGCCTTCAGCCACGCGAACGGCGCAGGCGCCGGTACGTGGAAGACCGCGCCCCGTGCCCGCAACTGCTCGGCGACCAGCGAATACTTCCGCATCGGAAACCGGTGCCCATCGGGAACGGTCGCGGCATCATAGTCGGGATGGTGGATCAACGGGACCATGGGAGAAACATAGGCATGCCAGCCAGCCTGGCCAGCAGCGCCGGGCCCCGCGGCCAGGGCCGACAAAAGCCGTTCAAGCGTCGGTCTTTCGCTTCACGCCGGGCCGACGCTTTAGGTCTTTGTTTTCTGCGCAAGTATCCGTTCGGAAAAAGTTCCCCGTTTGCTCCGAACCTGCCTTAAAGCGGATCGCCCGGCACCCGCGCGCCCCAGAGTGCCGCCTCAGGCACCCAGCCCTTCCGCCGCCCTGCCGCGATGCGGCACCAACCCGTCTCACAGGTCAACAGCGCAGCGACAACGCCCGCCTCCAGGTCAGCCACCGCCGCCGCATCGGCTTCGGGCGTACGCACGAGCGTCGCCGGCGACACCAGCAACGCCGTGGAGCCCCCCGCCAAGAGGCTCCGGTGAATCCACACCTCGTCGCCATCGGGATCGCGCACCCGTCGCCAGTCGATGCTCTCCTTGATCACCAGAACCGGCAGGCCCGCCCGCCCATAGGTCCACAACACCGGGTGGCTCAAGCTGGGCCCGGCCCGGCCGTTGACCTCGGACGCGCGCAACCGTTCGAACCGCGGCACGGGCTTTCCAGTGAAATGACTGATCGTGATCGCCGACCGGGTCTCCATACGCGGCACCGGCTGCCCCTCGGACCGCCCGTCCGCGCCCCCGTCCGCTGCACCGAAAACACCCAAACACGCCGCAATCAGGGCGATCCTCAAAACGCTCACAACACCATCCATCCCAGCAGACATTTCGTCTTTGTCGGAGGTTTTACCGATTGGAATGAATCTGTCGTAAATTTCCACCGAATCACCGCTCAGTGCGCCCGTTGGCCCCGGCCCCGGGCTCTGCTAAGGACGTTTAACGCGCAGGGAATTTGGCATGACGAACCGGAAATTGAAGGTGATTGTAACGCGCAAGCTCCCCGACCCGGTCGAACTGCGCCTGATGGAACTGTTCGACGCCGAGTTGAACGAGGACGATCATCCCTTCACCCAGGACGAGCTGGTCAATGCCATAGCCCGCGCCGATGTCCTCGTCCCCACGGTGACAGACCGGTTGGACGGCCGCGCCATGGCCCGGGCGGGAGAACAGCTCCGCCTCATCGCCCAGTTCGGCGCCGGGGTGGACAATATCGACGTGGAAAGCGCCGTCCAGCGGGGCATCACCGTCACCAACACGCCCGGCGTGCTCACAGACGACACAGCCGATGTGGCCATGGCCCTGATTCTCGCCGTGCCGCGCCGCCTCCATGAAGGCGTGCAGGTCATGGAGCAGGGCGCCTTCACCGGCTGGACCCCCACCTGGATGATGGGCCGGCGCCTGGCCGGCAAGCGCCTGGGCATCATCGGCATGGGCCGCATCGGACAGGCCGTCGCGAAACGCGCCCGCGCCTTTGGCCTCCAGGTCCACTACCACAACAGAAAGCCCGTCAGCCCCCGGATCGAGGAGCTGCTATCGGCCACCTATTGGGACAGCCTCGACCAGATGCTGGCCCGCATGGACATCGTGTCGGTCAATTGCCCCCATACCCCGGCCACCTTCCATCTCCTGAACGCCCGGCGGATCGACCTGATGAAACCCGAAAGCTTCATCGTGAATACGGCCCGGGGCGAAGTCATCGACGAGGCGGCCCTGACCCGCGCCCTTGAATCGGGCGCCATTGCCGGCGCCGGCCTCGACGTGTTCGAGCGCGAGCCCCATGTGAACGAAAAGCTGAAGACGATGCCCAACGTCGTCCTTCTCCCCCATATGGGTTCGGCGACCCTCGAAGGCCGCGTCGAGATGGGCGAAAAGGTCATCATCAATATCAAGACCTTTGCCGACGGCCACAAACCCCCGGACCGCGTTGTCCCCGCCCTGCTCTGAAGTCCCTACGCAAACAGACCGGCAGACGCTCGCCGAAAACTGTCGGTCTGGCCAGCTTCGCCGATGTCTGCATTGGGGTCAGGCACAGACACCAGGAGAGCATCGTACTTGGGGCGAGTTTGAGACGCTGTCTTACCGCTGTTTTCGGAGCGTTTCCAATCACAGGCTCTAGGGCTTCTACCTTGAGCTCTTCCGCAGTTTGACGGACATTGTGGATAAGGGAAATGTGGGGAGCGCCAATGGCAGCCTTTGAATACATCTATCTGCTCAATGAATTCGAAGTGAAGTTGTTGATGCAATACACAATCCTTTTTTCCCTTGTGTCAGCATTGCTTGCATCGGCCTATCTGGTGGCAAGATCGCTCACAACGCGCATGCTCTTAATCCTCATTACCCTGTACACGATTGCCTATACCGTCACCATGCTGGGGATATACACAACGGCGATCGACATGGCCCGCCTCACACAGGCGGCGCTCGACGCGGAGGCGGCAGGCGAGATCATGCTTCCCGGAATAAACACTATCTCAGCTGAGGGCCGGGCAACCTATTCCACCTTTGCGATCGGCAGTTTGATGGTTGGCAGTGTCATGTATGTCGCATCGCTGGCTTTCATGTTCGGCATCCGGCGGGCAGAGCAGCCTGAGGCAGATACCCGCCGGACCGGATGAAGAGGACGAGTAAGGGGAAAGACAATCGGAAGTTCCAACCGCCATCTCGGCATCGAGTTCGAAGACAGCGTGCACACATCCGAAGCTCTTGAAATTTGGTGAGAGTCCATTATCCGAACGTTTAGGACGCTTGCTAACGTCTCCTTCGCCGTCGGAAGTAGTCATCCGGCATCGAAAGGCAGTCGGCCGCTTCGGGCCAACACCGGTCCCTCTGACTGGGTCTGGAATCTGGCGGTGGATCGCGTCATGAAGACGGGAGAGCGCCAGAATCGCCGGCGATTCCACATCACCCCAGCCATTCTTGTCCCCACCCCCGTGGCCCATGGTAATCTCCCTCCATGCTCAGCCGCGAGTTCCTCTTGCATGCCTTCAGGATCGTGCCGTTCACCCGGTGGCCGGTGCTTATCTGGCATCTGCTCATGGCCAGCGACTGGATCGCCCATCTCACTGAAACCGGCCAGCCGGTCCCGAAACTGGTCGTGACCCAGACGGGGGAGATCTACCGGCTCGAATGGGGCGGCCCCGGCGCCGGCCACTGGCGCGCGAGGCTCCATGCCCGCGCGGCCGAACCCGGCGACAGCACGGTACAGCGCCACCTCGCCGCCCACCATGGCCGGCAAGCCGCCGCCTTCGCAGGCGCCATGGCGGCGAACAAATCGGCCCCGGCGACCACGGGCCGGATTGCGCCACGCGATCCCCGCCAACCCGATATCGAATGGGCGCACCGCCACAATATCGCGCGCCCCACACCGCCCGACGGCTCCTGCGCCCAGCCGCCGCCCCTCCCCTGACCGCTCCCAATCCGGCCCCCACCGCCGCAGCGCGCACCCGCGCCTTGCGGCCAAACGTGCTGGCCAGGAGGGGACGGGCCCTTACTTCCTGAAGAAGCGAAACACGCCGAACGCCCCGCCCAGGATAGAGCCTATTCCGCCGAGCAGAACCACCAGCGGATTGGCCTCGTTTGCCGCCCGGACCAGACGCCCAACGGTCGAGACCTGTATCGTCACCGTGTCCCGGAAACTGTGGACCGGCAGGGCACTGCCCCCGTCCATGGCAAAGATGTCCAGCACCAGGTCCTGGGGGCCCGCAGCCTCCGCGGTCACCCGCCAGCGCCAGGTATTGGCGGCAAATTCAGACAGCGCCTGCAGGTCCGGCGACAGGGGCTCGATGTCGAAATTGGCACCAGACAGCAGGGCCTTCGCTTCGCGACCAACCATGGCCGATCCGGCAACCACGTCGCCCCGCCCAGGCAAGACACGCGCCGCACTTTCGGCGCCCGTGGCATCGATCGCCAGGGTCACCTCGAAGGCTTCGCCGATCACGGCCAGATCGGGGGTTTCATGGGCGATCGGCACTTCCCGAAGCCGGTCGGCGGCACTGAACGGTCTGCTCTCGGTGGAGAACACGGCCTCGGACTCCCGGGTCAACGCACGGGAAGGCGGCGGCGGAGCGGCCCCGCCAGCGCTTTCCGGCGCCGATGCAGAAACAGGCGGTGCCCCGGCAAGGGTCGTGCCCATGAGGGCTACCCCACCCAAACCGGCAAGTCCCAGGCCGACAAGGATCAACAGAACGGAAATCAAGCGAAGCATGGCCGCCCCTCCTCATACGCCAAGCATGGATAGCACCCGATCATTCGGGCGAAAATGGGCCGGTTCGATTCACCCGTGCCGCTTCGTAAAAGGCAATGGCGGCCGCGTTCGACACGTTCAGGCTCTCCATCGCCGCAAGAATGGGAATATGGGCCAACCGATCGCAGGCCTTCGCGACGGCCGGGCGAAGCCCCGTGCCCTCCGCGCCCAGGACCAGCGCCACGGGCGACGCCTCCGCACAGGCGGTTTCCAGCGGAACACTGCCGCCACCCGCCAGGCCGGTCACGGTGAACCCGCCAGCGCTCAAGGCATCCAGGCTACGGGCGATGTTCACCACCCGAACTTCCGCCACCGTTTCGATGGCGCCCGCGGCGCTCTTGCCGACAATTCCTGTCACCGATGGGGCGTGCCGGTTCTGGAGTACCAGACCCGCCACACCGAACGCGGCCGCCGAACGGAAGATCGCGCCAAGGTTATGGGGGTCGGCCACCTGGTCGAGAACGGCCACCAGGGCTGGGCGCTGCGCGATGAGCTCATCAAGGCCCAGCGGCTCCAGCGGGTCGGCCTGGACTGCGATCCCCTGGTGAACCGCCCCGCCGGGCAAGGCCTGGTCGAGCGCCTTGATCGAGACCGTCTCGACCTCGGAAAGCCCCATGCGATGGGCGGCGTTTTCGGTGGCGAGGACCTGGTGGATCACCCGGTTCGGGTTGGCGAGGGTGGCCGCCGAGGCATGGGTGCCCCAGATCCAGACCGGACCGTTTTCGCCCGTTGCCGGCTTCCTGCCGCGTCGCCGCTCGTGGGGCCGCTCTTGGTGGTTGCGTGGGGAACGCTTCATCCCTATAAGTCCGTTTCCGTTCCGGCGGGGGTGCCTTTGAACCATGTTCTCAGGGGCCTTAGGCGGGATGGGCCCACGGCGTCAAATCAGCGTAGCTGCGAAGGCATCGGAGGGATGGGAGAGTGGTTAAATCCACCAGACTGTAAATCTGGCCGCTTAGCGTACGCTGGTTCGAATCCAGCTCCCTCCACCACCGCTCCCGCGCTGAAGTCAACGCCCCTGGGCGGGTATAGCACAACGGTAGTGCAGCAGCCTTCCAAGCTGAGGATCTCGGTTCGATTCCGTGTACCCGCTCCAATTCCTCAGCCGGTTGTCATCAAAGTTATACGCCCGGCGTGCGCCGCCAGATGGACACGCCCCCCGGCGGAAGCGCGGCAGTCCCGACGATCAGCTCGTCCCCTGGCCCGATCGCGCCGTCCGGTAAACGGACAGGCCCCGCCCCGTAATTCATGGCAAAGACGAGGCCACCCCGGCGGCGCATCCGCAGCCCCTTTGGCAGGTCCAGCGTTGCGATACCGGCCCGGTCGCAAAGCCCCGCCACCATCCTGTCCAGCAGAGCGGTATCCGGCACCGTCGCCACATAGGCGTACCGACCAGCGGTGTAGACGAGGCCAGCGCCACTTTCAGTTTGCACAAGCGGCGCCGACTGCGCGTCCACGTGGTCAATCCAGATCTGGGCTTTGGCCAGCGTTCCGTCGCGGCTCCACCGCGCCGGCTCCCCATGATCGACCGGCAGCGATTCACTGTGCAGGACCTTCAGCCCCAGCACCGCCTGGAGGGGGCCAGGCGCGAGGTCAGGGGGAATGGCGCCGGTCGGCGTGCGAGAAAACGTCCGGGGCCCCAGAACGATATGGGCGCCGGTCTGCTCAAACCGCTCCAGAACCTCCCCGTCGACGAAAGGCAGGGAGGGCACCATCACGAGCTTGTAGCCGGACAGGTCATCGCCCGGCGCCACCACATCCACATCCAGTCCCTTGCGGCGGAGGCCACCATACCAGTCGAGCAACATCCGCTCATAGTTCCAGCTTTGCCCCTGGGGCTGGGTTTCAAACAGCCAATGGCCCTCATAGGTCACCATCAGGGCCACATCCGCACGCCCCCTTTCCGGCAACGGACCGAGGGATTTCAATATTTCAGCGGCCTCGCGCGCCTCTTCTCCGCCTGGAGCCGGTGTACCATCGATCCGTTCCAACCCGGCATGCATCTGTTCCTGGGCGATGGGCACCTGTCGCCAGCGAAAGTACTGAACAGCCTCCGCCCCATGGGCCACCGCTTCCAGCGTCCAGAGCGCGACCATGCCAGGGAGGGGCGCTGGATTGTGGTGGGCCCAGTTTACCGGCCCGGGCTGCTGCTCGACCACCTGGAACCGGCCGCCGCCACACCGGGCATAGAGGTCGTGGTGAAATCCTGCGAAATCCGGGTGTCCCTGGCGCAGATAGTCCTGTTTATCGGCCTTTGGATAGGGCCCCACATCGAGGAAACCCAGAGGATAGCTGTCCCAGCCGACGGTATCGAGATCCTTACCCAACTCGAAATGGTCGAACTGGAAGAAATGCCCCATCGCATTGTGCAGGATGACAGCGTTTGGTGCGTGGCCGCGGATAATCTCGACCTGCATGGCGTTGAACGCCACCAGGACATCGGAGGAGAACCGCTTGAAATCCATGACATGGGCCGGATTGGGTTCAGTGACGGTCAGGCATGGCAGGTCAACCGCGTCAAAGCTCTGATAGGTCTGGCTCCAGAACACCGTGCCCCAGGCCTGGTTCAGCGTATCGATGCTGCCGTACCGGCTCTGAAGCCACAGCCGGAAGGCGCGCACCGCTTCGCTGGAATAGCTCCTCACCGTGTCATGGCAGCCGAGCTCATTGTCGGTCTGCCAGTGGGTAATCGCCGGGTGGCGACCATAGCGCGCCGCCACCGCCCCCGTGATCCGCGCCGCTTCCCGGGCGTAGCTGCGCGACGACAGGCAATAGTGCCTGCGCGAGCCGAACCGCCTGGGGCGACCCTGCCTGTCCACCGCCAGCACATCCGGATACCGATCCACCAGCCATTTCGGCGGCGTGGCCGTGGGCGTGCCCATCATGATCTCCAGACCGGCGCCGGCCAGGGTTTCAACCGCCTCGTCAAGCCAGTTCCAGTCGAACTGGCCCGGTTCCGGTTCGACCCTTGCCCACGCGAACTCGCCAATCCGCACCCGCTGCAAGCCAAGGGCGGCCATGCTATCGGCATCCCGTTTCCAGCCCGCAGGATCCCAATGCTCGGGATAGTAGCACACACCGAGCACGGGTTGACTGGCCATGGGGTCCTCCGGAAACAGATCCCTCCGTCTTGGCCCCACGCACGGGGCACCGGTCAAGGGAGATCGGCAGACTTCACCGGCACAAATGCAAGGTCAGCGCGTCACATCACCAGTCCAGACGAAAACATCCTCGAGGCCCACCTGAAAGGTTTGGGCAATGCGAAACGCCGCTTCAAGCGAAGGCGAGTACTTGCCTCGCTCGATGGCGATCACCGTTTGGCGGGTCATGGAGATCGACTGGGCAAGCTCGGCCTGGGTCATGCCCGCCGCCTCACGCAAATCCTTGACCCGGTTCATGAACGGCAGCGGTTTTCCCACTATATGGCCATCCGGTACGACCGGATGCGAGACCCGAACTCCACCAGCGCGGCAAGCACTTGGAGGCCAATGAGGTGGTGAACGATGAGCGCACGGTCGATGCCGGCATAGGCCATCGCGATAATACCGAACAGGCCAAAGCCCATCACAACCGCTGTCGGTTGCGACGCTTTCATCTCGATAAGGCGATCGCGCTCGTCACCCTGACCAGTTTCGCCTCGTCCGGAGAACCCGCCAATCACGGCATGGCCAATGACAAGCGTCACAATCCACAGGACGGTCGTCGTGATCAGTGGTCTGAGCGTCGCTTCAAGCGGCACCGGGGCACCCGCGGCATAGCCCGATCCCAGCCAGAAAAAGTACTGCCCATAGACAATCACCAGCGTCACAACCGTGATCCAAGCGCTTTTCTCGAGGAACGACACACCATTCTCCTATGTAAAAGATATTTTACAAAGATAAGGTCAGGAATGCGCGATGTCAAAGATTTTGGACCCGTCGTGGAATCCTGCTCGGAATTAATTGTGCTTCTAGCCAATCAGCGAACATGAAAATAAATGTCCCCGAAGCCCTGTCCGATCCAGTGCGACGGCAGATGACGGTCCGCGCTTTGCGGACTACTCGCCCTTGCGCTGTTTGACGGCTTCCTCGCCGGCGACGGCGCGGTCTTCAGCGCCGAAAGACACATCGTCCTGCTGGTCTTTTCCATAGCGACGGCTTTGCTTGGCAAGCCGTTCCATCGAGGCATTGAGCTGGCCCGCGCCCACGGCCATGGACTTTGCGGCAGATACGCCAACGGCGCCGGCATCACCAAAGCTTGCGAATTCTGCGCCCAGGAACACCACTTCCCAGCCCTTGGCCCGGGCCCTGTCGAGTGCGGCCTTCGCGCCGTCACGGGTCACCTCGCGGGAGGCATTTTCATGGCCATCGGTCATGATGACGATGACCGCCTTTTCCGGTTTGTCCGTCTCGGCAATGGACACCAAGCGCCCGATTGCATCGAATAGCGGGGTCATGCCCCGGGGATTGGCTTCGTCATTGGTCACGGGCGTCCAGTTGTCGGCATTCACCCCCTTACGCAGCACGTCGAATTGCAGCCCGTCCTGGGCATCAAACACTGCTACGGTGACCGAGGTTTCCAGCGTGTCACGCTCGCCGCTTTCCTCTTCAGCTACCGATGTCGCATAGGCGTTCACCGATGAAAGCGCCTCGTCCCAAATCGAGGCCATCGACCCGGTTCGGTCCAACAGAATATAGGAATGCATGGCGGTCTCCTCTGGAATGGTGGCGGGGCGGGTGATGTCTGTCGGTTCTGCCGGGGTCGCGGCCGCCCCGATCGAGGCGGCAACCAGGGCAGCAACGGTTCCAATTGTGCGGATCATGGAAAAGGTCCCTCGTCTCGTTTCAGTGATTGTACACTCGCGCGAGAATGGGGCCGTCCGGCGGCGGCCAAATGGTTACTCAAAGGTGAATGCCGACGGCCCGCAACCCCGTTAACGGACCGCCACACCTAGCGCTTCCAGGCGAAGTGGGCACCGGTTCGCCGTTCGAAAGCGCGTCAAGACAAGGACTTGAAGCGGCGCGCCGATTCCATTTGAGAACGTGGCGCTCTAGCGGATCTGGAAAACCTTGGACGGGTTGAACTGCCCAGCCCGCACCTCACCCAGCGCGAGGGCCGTACACCCGTCAAGCGCCAGGGTCAGGCGGTCGTCCCGGTCTGAGCGTGGATCGGCCCGCCAGGCCTCAAGCACGTGGGGCAACAGACGAACGGTCCGCCCCTGCCGAATGGCTGTCGCTTCGTCGACGCCAACCGTGATGGCGGGCACATCGTCCAGAACGGCTTCGACGGCATCGAATGTGGCGATAATCGTGTCCCCGTCGGCCATCGCCTCGATATCGGCCAGGGAAACCGCTTCGTCCTCCGAAAACACACCCACGCGGGTCCGGCGAAGGAAGGTGATGTGGCCTTCACACCCCAGGTCGAAGGCAAGGTCCCTCGCCAGCGCCCGCACGTAGAAGCCCTTGCCGCACCGCACGTGGAGGGTGGTCTGGTCCGCATCGGGCATGTCGGTGACCTCGGCGGAGTACACCCTGACAGACCGGCCTTTCAGAACGAAATCCTCGCCCTCACGCGCCAGGTCATAGGCCCGTTCGCCATTCACCTTGATGGCGGAGTACTTCGGCGGCACCTGCTCGATCTCGCCCACATAGGTTGCCAACGCGCCCTCGACGGCGTCGCGACTGGGCCGTGCGTCGCTCTCGCCGATCACGGTGCCCTCCCGGTCCTGGGTATCGGTCGAGCGGCCCCAGTCGATGGTGAAGACATACTCCTTGTCCGCGTCCATGGCCCACTGCACGGTCTTGGTTGCCTCGCCGAACGCCAATGGCAGGATGCCCTCGGCAAGCGGGTCGAGCGTGCCGCCATGGCCCACCTTCTGGGCATTGGTCAGCCGCTTGAGGATACCCACGGCCTGGGTCGAGGTAACGTCCTGGGGTTTGTTCAGATTAAGCCATCCGTGGATGGGAACGCCCTTCCGCTTCCGTTGACGTGCCATGAATTCGGGGTCCCTTCGCAGGCTGGGGCGCGGCGGATCGAACGCGTCTCCGCCCCAGGATGGATGCCGTAAAACCGCGCCGTGTCGCAGATCGAGCCGCGAAACTCAAGCGCCACTCGCAAGATAAGCCGGCTGGCGGGGTCAGGACGCCGGCGTGCCCGCCCCCGCACTTGGTGGTTGAGCGGCATCGCCACCCGCACCAAGCATCTCAACCGTATCGGTATTCAGGTCGAACCGCTCCCGCGTGGTGTGGTCTCTTGTGTCGATTTTCCGGCGCAACAGGTCCCGCACCTGCTCGAGCATCGCCTTGCTGTCATCGACCAGAAAGATGGCGCGACCGTCGGATGCCCCAATGCTGAGCCGGTAATAGTCCTGCACCTGCCCGATCCTTCTCGAGAGCCACATCGCGCGGCCAGCCAATGCCAGGAACAGGATCAACAACACAAGGGACGCAATCGCGATTGACGACAACAGACCCGCAGCCGAAAGGCCCCACCAGGCAAGACAGAGGATAGCCGCAATGAATGCAAAGCTTGCTGCGACCAGGGCCAAGCGCTGGGCGACCCGGTTTCGAGGCATGTCAAAGGGCCGAAATCGCTCGGTCTCGATCGCCATCGTCGCGATGTTAGCGAGCGTCACGGTTTCGTCGCCCAGTTGCAACGTATGTTCGAACAGCTCACCGGTTCGGGCGCCGGTCATGTCCAGGGTTTGTCGATCCAAAGCCATACCCGCGCTTTCCAAACGCTGCCCTGAAGGCGCCATAGGCTGCCGGCGACGCGCTGCCAAGCCGCGTTTGCGTTAACAAATGGAAACGCCGGCGGATCGGAAAAGGAAACGGCGTGCAAGCTGAGCCCACACGCCGGATCATTGCAAATCGCGCGATAATTCCTACTCGGTCATCGCCTTGACGGTGACCGTGCCGGTATCGCCATTGTTGAGCGTGTAGGTCGATGACGAGCCCACCGTGGGGGCCTCCTCGGTCATGACGATGGTGGCGCACACGTCGTTTCCATCGGGATCGGTGCCGCAGAGTACGCCGGCTTCATCGTCCCAGGTGTAGGGCCCAGTCGAGCCATCGGGTGCAGTCGCTGTCATGGTGGCATCATCAAAGACCCAGGACGCCGCCGGACTTCCGTCATCGGGCGCGAATTCAAGGGTCATGGTTGCAGCAAATGCTGGCGACGATACAGCCATCGCGAAAGCGGCAGCGGTCAGAACAGTCTTCATTGGAGTCTCCCCGTCCAGTACATCGGCCTTTTGTCAAGATTTCGCCGATGAGGGGATGTCGCTGCCGAAATGTGGCAGAAATTGGACCCTCACTGTACCCCAAGCGCAACCTAGGCGTCTTCCGGTGGCTGCAAGCGGCGCTTGGTCTGGTGCCCATCGGCCTTGTCACCGGTGACCTTTTCACCCCGCATATAGTGGCGTTGCCAGCGGGCCTTCATCGCTTCGGCCTCCCGGCTGGCCAGCCGGTCGTTGAAATCGTACCGGCTGTCGCGCCAGGCCTCATACTCCTTCGTCAGATCGGGATTGTCGGCCAGCTTGCGCCGCTTCGGCGTGATCTCTTCCAGTTTCTTGTGTTCCATCAGGGTGATGAAGCAGAAGGGTTCGCCCTTCTTGAAGATGACCTCGCCGGGCCGGGTCATCTGCCAATTCATCGTGAACGGAAACGGCAACCAGTCCGTTTCAATCAGACCAGTCAGCGGATTGATCCCATCCTTAGGCCAATTCGGCGGACCGCTGGCCCAGACACCCCAGCCCGGCGGCGTTCGAAACAGGTACCCCGTGTGGAAGGTGGCGATCCCGCGCCGAAAATGACTGTCGGCAAAGGCTGCCAGTGCCCTTGGGTCTCCGGGTGTCTCAAGGGTGAGGTCCTGCTCGCCCGGCCGGCCGTTCCAGCGAAGCTTCACATCGATCGGGCAAAGGATCTCCCACCCGCTTGAGTTCGCCATGGTCAAAGGCAGGCACCGATAGGGGTGCCGGTCGGGGAAGGCATCCATCCAGGCCCGGTCTGACCGGGCCGGCACCAGTTCGGGCGCAACGTCGTAGATCTTGTAGGCGTCCAGTTCCATCGATGCGCCCTCAGCGGTTGATGGGAACGCTAGGGTTTGCCCGAAAGCGTCCCATGATCGCAAGCCCCGCAACGCCCGACGCCCTGTTCGCCTATCTCGACCGCCTGGGCATCCACCATTCCACCGTCTGGCACGCGGCGGTGTACACCGTGGAGGAAGGCCGCGACCTCAAGGCCACGATCCCGGGCGGCCACACGAAGAACCTTTTCATGACCGACAAGGATGGGGCCATTGTCCTCATCTCCGCCCACGCCGACAGTCAGCTTCGCCTCAACCAGCTCCACAAGCGGGTCGGCACGCGGCGCCTGTCATTCGGCTCGCCGGAACTGATGGGCGACCTGCTTGGCGTCGTACCGGGGTCTGTCACCGCCTTTGCCCTCATGAATGACACAGCCAAACGGGTGAAGTTCATTGCCGATGCAGCGTTGATGGCGTTCGATACCGTGAACTTTCACCCCTTGGTGAACACGGCAACGACCGCGATTGCCCGGGACGACCTTGTCCGCTTTGCCGACGCCACTGGGCATGGCGTGGATGTTGTAGATTTTGGCGACCTGTAGGCGAAACGCGGCCCCGTAACAGACGATTGTTTCTATCACGCAACGATGGCAGTGTGACGTTGCGTCAAAGGATGTTCGCGATGGCCCAGTCCGACAACTCCTCCGAGGTTATCGAAAGCGGCAACATCTTCATTTCCTACAACCGGAAGGACACCGACTTCCGCCGCCAGCTCGAAGGCTTGCTGGCAGAGGACGGCTACAATCCCGATTTCGATGAAGAGGGCATCCGCCCCGGCGAGCCCTGGCGGGAACGGCTGGAGGAGATGATCGGCGCATCTGACACGTTCATCATCATCCTGACAGAGCATTGGCTCGCCTCCGAAAATTGCCGCACCGAACTGGAAATTGCCGAGGAGAAGGAGAAGCGTATCATCCCGGTGCTTCCGCGGGCCCTGCCGGAAACGCCGTCTGCGGATGAAGCAGAAAAATCGGTTCGGCACCGCGTTTCCAAATTGAACTATGTCCACTTCTTCCCGGTGCGCGCCGGCGATGGCGGCGGTTTCTTCGTGGGCTCCCGCAAACTGAAGGCCGAGCTTCGCGATAATATCGACCAGTTGCGTCTCCGCCGCCGCTATGCCGAGCGTGCGAGCGCCTGGAAACGCCAGGAGGACGACCTGCTGTCGGGTGACCAGCTCACCCAGGCCGAGAGCTGGATGAAGAAAGAGGCTGAACTTGATGGCGTTGCGCCAGACACGGCGCGATACATCGCGGCCAGCCAGGACGCCCGGAAACACGCCATCCGCAATGCACGCCGTATCCGCGCCGTCCTGGCGACATTCGGTGCCTTCGCGATCATCGCCGCGGTCGCTGCGGCTGCGATGAGCTGGTTCGCTATCCAATCGGTCAATCTGGCTGACGAAGACAGTGAACGGCTCACAAACGCTGCGCGAAACTGGGCCGACGGCAAAGCCAATCTCGTCGCGAATGTGGGAGAAGAGGACCAGGACGAAAGCGAGCGGTTGCTCTCCCGCGCCAGCCAATCACTCGAAGACGGTTTGAAGCTGGTCGGCGCCATTGACCGCGAGAGCGTCCGCCCGCTTCGCGTCGAAATATCCCTCGACCTCGCCAGCGCAGAGCTCAATGCGGAGGATTACGCAGACGCATGGGAAACGGTTGGCGCCGTCATGGGTCTTCTGACGGAAACCGAACCGGAGACCCAGGCGAAAGCCTTTCTTGCCCGGGCCCTGCTTGCCTGTGAACTGGCGAAGGAGGCAGACACGCAAGACCCTGCGCTGCCCCCGGAGAACGGAACACCCGAAACGGTCCTGACGAACGCGCCGGAAACGCTGCATCCCTTCTTCAACGCCCAGACACTGGCCGAATGGCGGGTTCCCCATCCGCAGTGCGATGGGACCGCAGCAGCCATCTGCGTCTATGAAAACAATTGTCCTGGACCGATCAACCAAGCGCCGCAGGAGCCAGAGGAGGCCGCTGTACAGGACCCTTTGCCGCCCCAAAGCATGGAGCCTGACCGCGGCCTGGGGGCCACAGCCGACATACCGGTTTCCCCCGCCGATCCGTTCGAGATCCGGGACATCTACCTGCATATCTCCGGCAAGGACCAGCGGGAAGATGCCCAGGCCCTGGCCAAGCGCCTCACGGCGGAGGGCTACCGCGTCCTCGGCATTGAGCTGATCCCGGCACCCGACGGCAAGAACCGGTCCATTCGCTATTACCACGACCGCCAGGCGGACCAGGCAGCGCGGCTGCGTACCCTCTGCGCCGACTTCAGCGAAGCGCTTGGCCGACAGAGCTGGGCCAATGAAGAGAGCTACAGGCTCATCTCGCTGGACGGGCGCTTCAAGGGATTGCCCAATAACCGGGTCGAGATCTGGCTTTAGTGGCCCGCGATGGCGCCCAATAAGGACGGCTTACTGCCCCGACATGAAGGCATTGGTAAAATCGTTCGCCCAAGTGAAATTGGTGAACAGAACCGAATAGCTCACGTCGAGACTTTCGATATGGTGCCACCACCCAACGGGGATAAAGAGCGCATCCCCCGGCTCGATGACCGTTTCCATGATCAAGGGCGCCTTGTCACCCGCCGCCTTCATGTCCTCCAACGTCCAATCGCTGAACCAGGCCTTCCGCGTCCGCATGCGGGATTCTTCCCAATTGGGGACCATGTGGACCCTTTTTCGGCCCTTCACCTGAATCAGCAGATTGTTGGTCAGGTCGTGGTGGAAGGGTGTGATTGTGCCCGCCGGACCGATCCAGAGAAAGCCGCCAGCTTCACCACTCGTGTCGATATAGCCAGGGATCGGCGGAAAATCTGTCCAGATGGGGTCTAGCGCTGCACGGTTCTCAGCTCCATTATAGGCCGTCATGTAAAGATCATTGGACTGGTTATCGGACCGCAAGGCATTGGTGACCTCCCGAAGTTCAACCTTTTTTGCCAGGCGGACCTTGTTCTCCTCGAATGATGAGAGTTTTGATCGCCCTTTCTGGACTTCCACCAGAGTATCAGCCCCGATCCTCGCGTCGAAATAGTCAGGCCCCCAACGATTCATAGCCGGCCAATCGTCGACCAGTCCGGTGATGATCACGGGCCGCTGGTTGGCATAGTAAAGTTTGCGGAAGTCTTCTGGCGCAAGCGGGCCCGTGCGCTCAATCTCGCGGGGATGTTCCTGGATCTGCCAGGACTTCCGCTGCACCTCGAGGATCCAGTCGCGCTTCTTGAGGGCGTCGGCCTGGGCCATCGCGCCCCTGAAAAACGGGTTCTTCTCCGCTTCACGAACGTATGCCGCGACGACGACCTCATCAGCCATGGCCTTCAACTGCATGGCGATGAGCGTGGGATGGAGCCCTCGTGCCAGCCGCTCCGCGACCGCTTCGGCCAGCACTGGGTCAAACTTGACCGACCGCGGCGCCTGTGTCTGCGAAACGCGCGTCGACATGAATGGTGCTCCCTTTTCGTATCACTGCTCGTCCTGTGGATAGACGGACCAGCGGACGATCGCAATTCGCGAAATTGGGCGGTCCGCCGTCGAGGAGTCCCTTTCGTCTCCACTGCGATTGGGTCAATGTACGGGCACTCAGGATGACCGACACCGAGCGGCCTGAGCCCAAACCATCGGCGCGCGTACAGCAGGCAACTGCGGCCTCCCCAAAACCCCACACACAGGGCTACCCATGACCGAAGACCCCCACGGCGTTCACGATTATAGCGACGATCCCCGCAACGCCGATATCCTGATCTCGGTCAATGGCGCGCTGAAAGCTCGCGACGAGGCTGTCGTTTCAGTCTTCGACTCCGGTTACATTCTGGGAGACGGGGTCTGGGAGGGCCTTCGCGTCAAATCGGGCGGCATGGCCTTTCTGCCAGAGCATCTCAAGCGCCTCTATGCCGGCGCCAAGACCATCGATATGGACATCGGCCTCACGCCTGAAGCCCTGACCCAGCGCCTGTTCGATTGCCTCAGGGCCAATGGCATGACCGACGGCGTCCATATCCGCTTGATGGTAACCCGCGGCATCAAGAAAACGCCCTACCAGGGGCCGCGTTTCACGATCACGGACGCCACCATCGTCATCATCCCCGAATACAAGTCCCCTGTCCCCGAGATCGTTGCCCGCGGACAGTCCCTGTTCACCGTCCACGTTCGCCGCACCGGCCCGGCCGAGCAGGACCAGAAGCTCAACTCCCATTCTAAGTTGAACTGCATCCTCGCCTGCATCCAGGCGGAAAAGGCCGGCGCCGACGAAGCCCTGATGCTTGACCCGGACGGCTTCGTTGCCACCTGCAACTCGACCCATTTCTTCATCGTGCGAGATGGGGAAGTCTGGACCTCACCGCCCGATTACTGCCTCGGCGGTATCACGCGGGGCAACATATTGCGGGTCTGCCGCGATGCAGGCATCCCCACCCGCGAACACCGCTTCTCCCTGTTCGATGTCTATTCGGCGGACGAGGCCTTCCTGACTGGAACGTTTGCCGGCGTCAGCCCAGTCCGAGACGTCGATGGCCGCACGCTTGCAAACTTGAACGGACCGGTCACCCGGCGTGTCGCAACGCTCTATGCAGACTGGGTCGATGCGAACCTCACACCGATCGGGTGAACCGCCCGGTCAACCAAAGTCAGGCGCCGGTGCCCGATCGAAGCGCTCGGCTCAGGCTTCATCCACCCCGTGCGGGTTACGGCGCCGACCGATCAGCCACACCACGCCGCGCAGGTCGCTGAAAGCAGCCCAGAGGCGGCCGAAATTGGTGTACTTCGATTGTCCCGCCCCGCGCGGGCGATGGTTCACGTCGACGAACTCCACGCCATGGCCCTCGGCGCGCATCAAGGCCGGCATGTAGCGGTGCATGTGATCGAAATAGGGGAGCGACAGGAACGCGTCCCGGTCCATCACCTTGATGCCGCATCCGCTATCGTCGCAATCATCCTTCAGGAGGCGCTTGCGGATCCGGTTGGCAAAGCGAGAGCCGAATTTCTTCCACGCCGTATCCTTGCGGCTGGCGCGGCGACCCATCACCATTTTCAGGTCCGACGGCGCGCCATGGCGGGTGAGCTGGCGGTAAAGCTCAGGCAGGTCGGCGGGATCGTTCTGTCCATCCCCATCCAATGTGCCAATCACTGGTCCCCGGGCTGCAAGGATACCCGTGCGTATAGCCCGGCTCTGCCCCGAATTCCTGCGATGGCTGAGAACGCGCAGGGCGGGGTACCTGTCCTTCAACGTGACCAGGGCGGCCCGGGTTTCGTCGGTTGATGTGTCGTCGACAAAAATCATCTCGTAGGCACGCCCCTCGAGCGCCGTGGCGATTTCAGTGGCCAGCGCCTCCACATTCCCCTCTTCGTTGAAGACGGGGACGACGATGGAGAGTTCAGGGCGGGTATGGGGGGCTTCGGCCAAGGCTGGCTCCAGGGGGGCTGATGGCGCGGCGCGGCGCCGATTGACCGCGGTCCCATAGCGAAGCCTGTCGAAAGAAGCGAGCCCAAACCGCATTTCCTGGCAGACACGCCGCGTTCAACCCGCTAATTCGGACCTGTCATGACCGCGTTAGACCGCCTCGCCACCGGCTGGAAAGCCTATGTGATCGTGTTCCTGATCACCTTCACCGCCGCAGCACCCGGCGTCTTCAACCTGCCCGCCCTCGACCGGGACGAGAGCCGCTTCGCCCAGGCGTCGAAACAGATGCTGGAGACGGGCGACTATATTCGGATCCGCTACCAGGACGAGCTTCGCAACAAGAAACCGGCCGGGATCCACTGGCTGCAAGCGGGGTCGACGGCCCTGCTTGCTGACCCAGCCGCCAATGAGATCTGGACCTACCGCGTGCCGTCCTGGATCGGCGCATCCCTGGCGGCGGCAGCCTGCTTCTGGGCGGGGATCGTGTTGGTGGGCCGCTCGGCCGCCTTCCTCGGCGCAGCGATGTTTGCCAGCACCGTGCTCCTGACCAGCGAAGCCCATATCTCCAAGACAGACGGTGTGTTGGTATTCCTGACGACGCTCGGGCTGGGGGCGCTGGCGCGGCTCTACATTCGCGGCGACAATGACAAGGCCATGGCCGTCGTCTTCTGGGTGGCGATGGGGCTGGGTGGCCTGATCAAGGGACCCGTTACCCCGATGGTGGCCGCGTTTACCATGGCTGTCCTCTGGCTCTGGGACCGGCGAGACCATGACTGGATGCGGGTTCTGGTCTGGTGGCCGGCCCCGGCCCTCGGTTTCGCCCTGTTCCTGCCCTGGCTGGCATGGATCCAGATCGCCACCGCCGGAGAGTACCTTCAGGGCGCCGTGGGCAAGGACCTCAGGGACAAGCTCGTCAGCGCCTCGGAGGGTCATGGCGGACCCCCAGGATACCACCTGGCCCACATCCCCGCCTGGTTCTTCCCCGCCACCTTGGCCCTCATCCCCGGGCTTTACTACACATGGCAGGGGGTCCGGCGATCAGCGCTGGAAACCGTGGCCGGAGAGGTCCAGCCAGGTCTCAAATTCCTCATCGCCTGGGCCGTGCCCACCTGGATTTTCTTCGAATTGCTGCTGACCAAGCTCAGCCACTACATCCTGCCGGCCTATCCGGCCCTCGCCCTTCTGTGCGGATACGGTTTATGGCGCCTGATGGGCGAGACACGGAGCGCGGGGATGCGGCTGGGTTCGGGCTTGCTTTTCGCCTTGGGCGGCGCTGCCTTGCTCGCTGTCTCCACCCCGGCAGCGGCGCAACTCGTGAAACAGGAAGCCTATGGGGATTTCCGGTTCGGTGACCCCGCAGCGGTGGCCGAACAATGGTCCGCCGCCGTCGGATTTTCCATGACCTACTGGTACGTGGCCGCGGGTCTGTTCATCCTCACCCTCGCACTCTTCGCCGCCCGCCGGATCGGGCCCTCCATCGCAGCAGCTATCGCCATGACCCTGGCGATCGGCTGGCATGTGCGGACAGATTTCCTGCCCAGCCAGGTCTGGGTCCAGCCAACCGAACAGGCGCGGGCCGCGTTGGAAGCGGTCTGCGCCGTGCCCAACCGGGGTGAGGGGTGCGAGGCACCTGCCATGGTTCAGGCGGTCGGCTATGCCGAGCCCAGCTATGTGATGACCATCGGCACCCAGAACCTGCATTCGCCGGAGACCGTTGTTGCGCTGCCCGATGATCCCACGGCGCTCCCCGCCGCCTTCCTGGTCGACCTGGAACACGAGATCGGCCAAAGCTCGAAAGCGGCGCTGGAAGAAGAGGCCAATGCCCTGGGGTATTGCGTGACGACGTCAGCGCCCCATTACGCGCTCAACTATTCGAATGGCGATCCGGTGACATTCGTCGCCATGCGCTTTGACGCCCCGCCCTGCGACACCGCCGTGGTGACGGCATCGAACTAGGGCGCTTCCAGGCGAAGTGGGCACCGATTCGCCGTCCGGAAGCGCGTCGAAACAAGGACTTGAGACGGCGCGCCGATTCCATTTGAGAACCAGCCGCTTCAGCCCGCCGAGGGCCCGTCCACCCGAGCTTGGGGCGAGATCCGGTCTAGCAAGCCACTGACCGTGTCCTCGTCAAACTTGAGGCGGAACTTGAAGTAGAGGCCCTGTCGGGTGAACTCCGCCGCCTCGAAATCTTCATCGTAGAAACCGTCGATATTGTAACCGACACTGGCCCAGATGTTTTTCTTCGGGGAGAACCCGACGCTCGGCCCGAAGGAAAGCTCGCTGGTGTCCGTCGCACCGGTGTGCATCACGGCACCGGACAGCCCCACATCCACGCGTTCTGTCAGGTCATAGCGAAGCTCACCACCGAGCAGGTTTGTCCAGCCGTCATAGCGGCGCCCCGCCAGTTCCGTTGACGCGTGCTTGATCCCCCAGAACGCCGACATCTGCGCTGCGTCGCCAATCCTCGAATTGATCGCAAGATTGTTCACGAACCGGATCGACTGGCCCGCCACAGGATCATCGGTCACGTTCACATCGAACCGGTCGAAGACAATCATGCCTTCGCTGCGCGGCCGATAGGATGTGCCCAACCGAACCTCCAGGTCCGTGCGCTCATCGGTGCCGGCATTATCACTATTTTCCAATCGGGCAGCGCCCACGAAGGAGAAAGCCTCACTGAGTTCACGGCCCGCGCCGATGCTGAGGGTTTGCCGGGTCTGGGTTGCCGTGTTCCTGAACTCGACCCTCGCAGAGCCCGCCGCCGCATCGCCTAGGTAACCAACCCCGGCGTAGGCGGACGTGAAGCCTTCAATCCCCGCCGGCGACTGCGATGGTGAAGGAGCCGGTTCCAGCGGCGAGAGGGCATCGTCGGCAAAAGGGGTCCGAATATCGTCCGAGCCATCGAGTTTCGACCGGTTCGCCGACCCAAAGCTGGCACTCCACGCCGGCGCAAGCTGGACAAGCTGGTCGACCGCCACGTTGGAGGCCAGACGGCGCCCATTTTCCTGGGTCAGCTCGTCAAGCCCAGCGGTCAGCCGGGCACCGCGCCAGGGGGATGCACTCACGCCAGCAATCGTGGATGTCCCCGTGACATTCGCCCCGGTCGTGATCTCGTGGCGAAGGTTCAAGGTCACGCCAGCGAAAAGGTCCTTGTCGGCGGTGAGGATTGTCCGCTCTGGGAACAGGCTCACCTCGTCCCGGCCGGTCCCGATCGGGGCTTCATGGGCCACCCCCAGCCGCAGCCCCATTTCCGGGATCGCCTTTTGCGCATCGGCGGTTGCAAGAACGGACTGGCGCTCACCGTCGGTCAGGGCTTCGCTCACGGCCCGAAATCCAACGCTGGCTGACAGAGATGGCGAGACCTGCTGCAATGCGACTTCGCCCAGGTCGCGGCGCTCGCCGGTCTCGAGCGCTTCCTCGCGGATCACACCGGCGCGCACGCCACGGACAAGCGCTTCATTGGTTCTGGGATTGACCGATTCATGGATCAGCATGTCGCCTTCGACGCCCAGGCGCCGCAGCGCGCGGGTGTTGGAGCCGGTCTGGCCGAGACCAAAGGCAGCGTCCTCCTGGCGCAGGAACGCACGGGCGCCAAGCCGGTCGGTGGTATGCACAGCCTCCACAAGAACGGCGTTTGCCGTGACGTCACCACCATCCTCACCCGCGCCCTCGCGCACGGCTGTTCCTGCCTCTGCGCGGACTTCGGTCGTTTCATTGATCCGGGCCACGAGGTCGACACCCGCTGCCGTGACGGTTTCGCTGTCACGGCTATCGCTCGCCTCATCGCGCACCAGGCTGGCGCCGAGTTCGACCCGGCCCTCAAAGCCGCGCACCGCTGCACGCCCACCGGTGGAAATGGCCCGTTCACCGCTGTTCTCGGTTTCGTACTCGGCCACGATCACATTGGGATTGAATTCGAGGTCAGTGGCCATCGCTGGCGCTCGCAGCCGCACTTCGCCCGTGAGATAATCGATCTCGTAATCCCGGTCCCGTTCCAGTGATGACACCTCAACGATCTCGTCGGGCCGGAACCGATCGCGGGTTTCAATCCGAAGGACCTCTGAATTGCGCACGATCGGCGTGTCCGATAGCCGGTAAGGACCCGTTGTGCCGTCGGCAGCGATTTCGTCGAGCTGGAACCGCTGGTTCGTTTCCGACACAAATCCGGTCGCCTCGATCCGATCACTGACATAGTCGGCCTTGAAGCCCGAAAGTCGCCGGTTATACCGCAGCAATTCGCTGTCACTGAGCCCGGTGTCGAAATCGCCGAACATCATCATCGCCGAGTTTTTCTCGAGCTTCACGAACACCGGATACTGACTTTCCGCGTCGTGGTCCTGGAACGTCCGGTCGCCATAAAGCGTGTAGTACGCCGTCGGATCGATGCGGTTGAACACCGTGCGGTCGATCTGCCCCCGGCGCTTGGCCGTATCCACCGCCACGGTCAGGAGCCAGTCACCGCGGACCATGCCTTTTGCGAACAGGGCCCCACGCCCCGGCGTTTCCAGGTCGCCATCGCCAAGCTGCAAACTGCCTTCGGCAAGGCCGACCACGATCCAGTCGCGCTGTTCGGGCTGAAGATACACTTCGATGTCCCGCAAGCGGCCATTGCTCAAGGGGACCTGCAGGCGCAACCGGCCGCTATCGAGGGTCGGGGCCAACACCACCCTGGCAATGCCGTCACTATCGACCGAAACCTCGTTCACAAGGACACCGGGCCGGTCAACGGGGCGCACCGCATCAAACTCGTCCTCGGACGCCAGCCGGTAGGGCGTCGGGATGTCGATATCGAGCCTGGCGCCACCATTGAGGGCTCGCCCGTTTGCGTCCTCGAGACGGATGGCGATCACGGGATTGGTACGGCCATCGGCCACCAGAACCGACTGGTCATCCACCAGCCGCGCCTCATCAAGGTCCGTGACGAACCAGAAGACCTTGTCCATCGTTTCCGTTCGCCCGTCGGGGTGGGTGATCTCGGCCCGCACCAGGTTTTCACCATCCACCAGGTCAACGCCCCGCCACCGGAACAGGCCCATATCGCGCGTCGTTGACAGGATTGTCTCCTGGGCATGTTCGCCCTTCACCCTTTCCCCGTTGACCACCAGGCGAATTTCGGTGCCGAACGGGGCCTTGATCCCGGCATTGATGCTGGGCACAGACGGGGTGCGGGCATTATCGGGATAGACCCAGGAAAGGCCGCGGTCCTGACGGTCCAGCCAGGCCTTGTCATAGGCGCGATACTCCGTGAGCGGGTTGAACCGTTCCTCAACCGTTTCCTCGGCGATCTCGCCCGTGCGCTTGAGGTAGAAATTCGCCCGCCAGACCGTTCCGCCGCGAACATCCACGAATTGCGAGGTGGCGCTACCCGCATAGCGCGTGTTTTCCTCGCAAACCATGGGCTCATAGCCCTGGGGCAGCGTTTCGGGATCGATCCTGACCACATGGGTGCCTTCCGTGACGCCCTGGAAGTGGTAGAGCCCCTCTTCATCGGTCACGACGAACTCGCCGGTTTCGAGGTAGAGCCGGACGCCCCCGACACCGGTCCCATCCTCAAGCGGCCGGGCCCAGGGGTCATCGCCGTCACACGCATCCTCGACGACCCGGCCAACCAAAGTCAGCCGTGAGCGGAAAAGGTCTTCACGCAGCGACAACACCGCTTCAGCCGTGTTCGAAAGCGGTGTTCCACGCGGAGAAACCGCCGTCGCCCGGTTGATCACATCCCCATCGGGCGCCCCCGCACCAATGGCGATCACATAGCTGATCGTGCTGGAGCCGCCGCCAGGGATCCGGGCGCCATTGAAGGTGAGCTGCTGGCCGTCTGCGCTGATGTCAGGGTCGTCGATGGGTTGGCCGTTAAGCGCCGCCGACCCCTCCACATAGCGCAGCGCTTCGGGAAGCTCATCGACAATGATGAGCGGAAGCGCGCCGTTATTGCCGTTCTCGACGGTCACGGAGAACGGTACGAAATCGCCAATCGCTGCTTCGGCCACGCCGGCCTGTTTACGGACAGTCAGAGACTGTCCACCGTCCACCGGAACATCAAGGCTGATCGCGCCCGATCCTTCGACAACAAACCGCTCTCCGTAGGAAGCGGTCGAGATCTCGAAGGGCGCCGTCGGTAATCCGACGAAATCGCCAGCTTCAAACGCCGATGGGAACTGGTGAGACGGCGGGGGGATCACGTCCAGCCTGTAGTTGCCGGGTGCAATCAGCGGGAACAGATATTCGCCGGGATCAAGCTCATAAACCAGCCCCGACCCGTCGGTGACCGTCTCCCCTGTGACGAGGGTCGCGGGGTATGGCGAAACACCATCAACACCGAACACGGCGGCGGGGGCCCCTGTATCCGCATTGACCAGGGTGACCTGTGCCCCGTCGATCAGTTCCCCGGTCAGCGCATCGAAAACCCGCCCATAGGGGTCGACCAGGGCGGTGTCGATGGACACCTCCGTGGCGTCAAAGGCGTCGATATAGGTCGCTGTCAACCGGGCATCGCGCGGCGCGGTCAGCATTCCGTCGTCTCTGCCGGTCGCCGCCGCCGTGCTCGGCAAATACGCATAGAACGCGCCCGTATTGGGTCCGCTCTCATAGAACCGCAGCGTCACCGAGTCCCCATTGTCGGCAGACAGCGTACCGATCACCGTCTCGACCAGGTTCGGGTCACCGTTCTGGCCCAGGTCAGTGATCCGGACCACCAGCAATTCACCCGACAAGTACGTTTCGGCCGGGACAAGCGGCACCGGCGCGCCCGTATCAATCGGGGTTCCACCGAGTGTGTAGGTGTCGCCCATCGGGACAAAACCCGACCCGGTCTCATAATCCGATCCGTTCAGGGTCACAGCCACCGCGTCGGGCACGTTCGGCGCATACCGAAAAAACTCGATCGTTGACGGGGTCGGCCGCGCGACGACCTGGAAGACAGCCTCATTGGTCGGTACGGTGACTGGCCGCCCACCCATGTCGAACGTCATCTCGGCAGTGTTGGACACTTCCGTGCCAAGCGGGGTCGCCGCCTGGACAGAAGTGCCCATGGCTGCGGCCGCAACGCCCAGAACAAAGCCCACAAGAGAGCGTTTTGACTTCCTGAGGAAAGCCATCGCACCGTCACCATCAACCCTGGGCGGCGCATTTTTTTGAAGGCACGCCTGCCCATATATCGCGGCTCAAGGCCGCTGTTTTTACTATGGTTTGACTGTCGCAGGTCTTGGTTGATGGCCGTTGAAGCTGATCTGTGAAATTTCACCGAAGCCTCAAAAAAATCACCCCACACCATCGGTGCAGGGTGAATAATGGTTGTCTACCTTGTCACTCCGAACTGGTTTCCAGTCGGACGATGACGGCTGGGGCTAGCGGAGCTTCGTCCAGATGTAGAGCCTGGCGACGTTGTCGGCCGACGCGGTGCCATCCACTTCGCCAGCGGTCAGCCGCACCCGGCAGTCTTCATCCGCGGTGCCGTCGCAATCGGTACCTGTGTTGGCGTAGCCCTTCTTGGTGGTGACGGCGGGCGTGCCATCGAACGTCGAGGCATCGTAACTGAGGAACTCCACATCATCGGGCAGGTCATCAACGATGATCACGCCGGTCGCATCATTGCCCAATTCCTGGGAAGTGTTTGTCACTTCGATCACATAGGCCACACAGGCCCCAGGAACCGGGAACAGGCCCGGGTCACTCGTCGGCAGCGTGCCTGGCTGACAATCGGCATCCGACGCTGGTGCATCATCAATGACCCAGGCGTACTTGGAGGCCACCAAATCCGGCGACTGGACTTCGACACCATCGGCCAGGGATGACTGGCCATCCTCGGCAATGTCGGCCGGGCCGTTGTCATTGTCCCGGAAGACGTTGTCGACATCGGCGGTATTGGTGGTGTCTTTCGCCACATTATCGCCAAGCGTTGCAACAACGCTGACTGGCGTATCCGTATCGCCCTGGGTCACCCATTGCTCGGGCTCACGCACCTCGGCGATCACTTCAAAAGTGCGGGTCTGACCGTCCGTCGCATCGCCCGGAACCGCCACCGCTACCGTTATATCGATGGCCTCGTCAGGGGCGATGGGGCAGGTGATGTCAGCGGTCGCCACACCGCCTGGGAAGGAAAGCGTCGCCGTCGCTGGCGCAGCGTCGACGTCCGTGAAGGCCGAGATCGTGCCGTTTACCGTTGTGCCTTCGCAATCATCGGCCGTATCACCATCATTGTTCAGGTCGATCGCCGCCGACCGCGTGATCTGGTAGGTCAGCGTGACATCATTCTCATCGATACCGGCAATCGCGCCCGCAAAGGTCGTGAAATCGAAACTGTAGGAGAAGTGATCGTTGCCTTCGTTTGTCAGCGTGTAGGTGTGGGTTGTGCCGGTCGCGTTCGGGGCCGTCACAACATTGCCAGCATTGACGGTGGCCGTACTCACGGGTCCACCGGTGAAGGTGAGGTCGATGATCCGGTCAACGAAGAAGGTGGTCTCGGTAGACGGCGCGATTGTCGGCTGAGTGACCGTTCCAACGGTATAATCGAGCGTGAAGGTGTTATCGACCTTCGTGCCCGGCGCCGTACCGTTCGCCGTGAGTTCCGCGTGGGCGGCGCCAGCCAGCATGAAAGACATGCCAGCCGCAAGGGCCAGCCTCGAGACTTGAGTTGTGAGAGTTCGCATTGGTCCAGCCCTCTGAATTGGAAACCAGCGCAACTTCAACGATTTGTTTTAACGTCTTGCTAAAAAGTCATCTCTTTGCAGAACTTCCGGCAGGTTTTTGCAGTCCTGCTGGTTCTCCGCCTGGTTGTTGACTTTGGCGCCCCCAATAAAAAACGCCGGCCCGAAGGCCGGCGTCTCTTGCCTTGCAAGTGTCCGAAGCGCCCTAGCGCAGGACGGCCTGGAAGCTCACTGCGCCTTCCGCGCCGGTGGAAATCGGCTCATTGAACGCCCAACGGATGTGCGTGATGTCATTCGAGGTGGCCGGCACGATCTCGCCGTCCGCCAGAACGGTCAGGCTTGAACGCTGCGCGAAGGTCTCTCCACCGTCCACCGAAAAGCTGACATCGGTGCCGGGCTGCGCGGCGCTGTCTTCGATGTAGCGAAGCGAGTCTGGAACGGGCATGGTGAGCACCACGTCTTCCACCGGCTCGGGGCCGCTGTTCTGATAGGTGAGGCCATATTGGACGGTTTCACCGGGGGCCACCAGGTCAGCGGTAACAAGTTCGGTTTCCACTTCACCAGCGGGATTGGTGACTTCAACCACCTTCAAGACCGATTGTTCGGCAATAAGGCCGGTTGCGAAAGCGGGCGACGCCGCGATGGCGAGAATAGAGGCTGCGGTGAAAGCGGCGCGAAGCATGGGGAACCCCTCCAGTTGGTTGTGACGTGATGGCACTACTGATCCGGTGGAACGGTTAAGACTTACTGAAAAACTGTTCATGATATGCCGTACCCGACTGGGCTTTTCCCGCCGCCGGAAGGCGGTGCCAGGACAGGGCCGGGTCGCGATGCGAAAACGATGGCGGTGAGACAGGGATTCGAACCCTGGAGACAGTTGCCTGCCTACACACTTTCCAGGCGTGCGCCTTCGACCACTCGGCCACCTCACCAAAGCAAGCGCCGGTATACAAACGCATCCCCCCATGCCGCAACCCAAATCGGCACCTGCAGCGGGGCGCCCATTGTCTGGGACCGTTGCCCGCGCCATATCTAGAGCTGCCAGACCTTGTAACGCAGAGCCGAGCCATGCTGTTTTCCCGTAAACCTCTCGAGATCCCCTCGCCTGAAAAGGCGTTGCCGGGCCGCGCCGAGCCTATTCCGACAGCGGCATCGCACATCGTTTTCGACCGGCCCTTGCGCGGCGACCGGCCGGACCACCTTGAGACCGTCGTGTTCGGCATGGGCTGTTTCTGGGGTGCGGAACGGAAATTCTGGGAAACGGAAGGGGTGTGGCTGACAATGGCGGGCTATGCCGGTGGCACCACACCGAACCCCACCTACCGGGAGGTCTGCTCAGGCCAGACCGGGCACACCGAAGTGGTCGAAATTGTCTTCGACCCGTCAAGGATCAGCTTCGACGCCCTGCTGAAAATCTTCTGGGAAAACCATGACCCGACCCAGGGCATGCGCCAGGGTAATGATATTGGCACCCAGTACCGCTCAGCGATCTACACGACCACCGATGACCAGTATGAGGCGGCCACCGCATCGCGCCGGGCCTATGGCGCCGCCCTCGCCGCGGCTGGACGGCCAAGTGACATCACAACCGAAATCGCGCCGCTGGACGGGGTTTTCCTCGCTGAAGCGGACCACCAGCAATATCTGGCCAAGAACCCCAACGGTTATTGCGGGATGGGCGGAACAGGGGTGTCATGCCCCATAGGCGCTGGCGTTACCCTTTAACACACCGGCCGGGCCACCGGTTCTCACGCGTTGAAGTTGACAGCAAAGCGGCGACGGGTCTCGACAAGCGATTGCGCCTTTGCGAGCCCATCGCTGGCCCTTTGGGCTTCGCGGATGACCGGATGGCTGCGAAGCGATTCGACCACGGCCGAGAGCGCCACGGTCGCTTCCCGTACCGCGACGGGGTCGAACCGAACCTCTGACATGCGTAACAGGGCCTGCCCCAGATCCAGTCGCGCGTCGATCAGGTCGTCGCTATTCGGATCCTGCTTCAGCTCATTCAGCGTGGCGCGGCGACGCGCGATCACCTTCTGCATCAACTCCCAGTTCGGTTGGGTTTCCGCAAGGTGCAACGTGATCGCCGAAAAATCCTTTTCCAATCGCCGCCGCAATCCCACGTCAACGCCCAGGTCGACGCTGAGGAGACCGTCGAGGATATCGGCGACTTCCCTGATCCGTTCGGGGCGGAACGATTCAGGCCGGGCCAACGCCGGTTGAAGTACCTTTGCCAGCATGTAGGCCGTAACCTTGCGTTCGGCTACGCCGTAAAGGTCGGACTGGCCAGGCAGTTTCAGTGTAAACGGCTCGGCCTGTTCCGCCGTCAGCCCACCGCCGCGCGACACGCCATGGATAAGCAGACCATCGGGACCATCATGACGCTTGTTGCCCCAGATCATAATGTCCGCACCGGTTCGCACCAGCCGCTTCCGCGCCGCCCGCAGCACGGCGCCGTCGGGCCGCCCTTTCAGGGTCTGGACGTGAAACACCCGGAACAGGGCACCGAAATTGAACAGCTCAAGATGCTCATCAAGGCTGGCATGGACGACCCGCCGCAGCTTGCCAGCGCTTCGGCCTTCGAAATCGCCGATCAAGATCCTGTATCCCGGCAGCGTCGACGCGCGCTTGACCGTGCCACTGGATGTCCGGCCGGCCCGGGAGACAAGCCGCAGCGCCAGTCGGACGCCAAGCATCACCACCCCGCCAATCAAGCCGACGATCGCCGCTGCCCCGACCGCGGCGAGGGGGGCGGAATCGTAGACCGACTGTTCCAGAAAGCTGGCGACCGCGGAGAGGATAGAAGTTTCAGACATGGAAAAAACGCCTTGTCAGGGGCCGATACAGCAGCTTACGCAAGGGGCGCAACAGGCAAATCACGCGCCGCAGCCCCAAGCCTTGGAAATTCCACAGGGTCGATCGACGTTTGGTGTCCAACTATCCTGTCATGATGACGTTTCGCACACGTTTCGCCCCTTCGCCTACTGGTGGCTTGCATCTTGGCCATGTTTTTTCAGCAGTCAGCGTCCGAAAGGCGGCTGATCAGGCCGGTGGAGAGGCCCTGTTGCGGATTGAAGACACCGATATCGGGCGATGCCGCCCTGAGTATGAGGTGGCAATCCTCGATGACCTTCACTGGCTGGGCCTTCGCTGGGACGGACCGGTGCGTCGCCAATCGGAACACTTCGCCGCCTACAGGGCCGTGGTGGACCAGCTTGCCGCCCGGGGACTGGCCTACCGATGTTTCAAGACGCGGGCAGAGATTGCCGCTGAAACCGGCGGAGACGCCGATGCGCCATTCAACGGCCAGCCGCTCCCGGCAGACGAGGAGGCCCACCGGCTGGCAACCAGAGACCCGTTTGCCTGGCGCCTGTCGGTCAACAAGGCACTCGCCACACTGTCCCCCCGTCGCACCCCCCTCTCCTTCATGGTTCAAAACGGCGAAAAACTGTTTGAATACAGAGCAGAACCGGAGCAGTTCGGAGACGTTGCGTTAACGCGAAAGGATTCCCCCGTTTCCTACCACCTCGCCGCTTGCCACGATGATGCCGTCCAGGGCATCACCCATGTCATCCGGGGAGAGGACCTTGTCGATGCGCCACATATCCACGTCTTGCTCCAGACCCTGATGGGCTGGCCGACGCCGATTTACCGCCACCATCCCCTGCTCCTGGGACGCGATGGAAAACGGCTCTCAAAACGCGACCGGTCAAAGACGATCGCCGCCCTGCGCCAAGAGGGTCGAGCCCCCCAGGACGTGCTTGCCATGGCAGGGGTCTCCCTGTGACCGCATCGCACAGCTGCCTCCACGGCGCCAGCGGCCCGCTCTTGGTGCTCTGTGGAGGCATCTTTATCGGCCTTGCCCCCATCGGTCTGCGGCTCGGTCTTGGTGAACTCGGACCGCAAGCCATCGCCTTCTGGCGATTTGCATTCGCCGTGCCACTCCTGTTCGCCGCGGTGCTCATTGTGCGCGGCAGGCTTCCCAGCCGTCCGAACCGCCATGTGTTGGTCGCGGGCACGTGTTTCGCGCTGAACGTCGCCCTGTGGCACTGGGGGCTTGCACTCACCACCGTCGCCAACGCCACTTTCATCGTGAACCTCGGCAATATCAGCGTCGGGCTCCTGGCATGGGCCATCCTCAAGGAACGGCTTTCGCTGACATGGGCCGTTGCATTCGGGATCGCGGTCCTGGGGGCTGCCCTGCTGTCGCTTGGCGGTGCCGCGGGCGGTCGGGCCGATATCCGCGGCGATCTTCTATCCCTCGGCGCGGCGGTCATGGTCAGCGGTTACCTCTTGGCTTCGAAGCTGAGCCGGCAATCCTTGTCGGGCATCGAGACGATTTTCTGGCTGACCCTTGTCGAAGCCCTTGTCGGGTTTGCCATGGTGGGCTTGTCCGGCGAACCCTACCTGCCGGCAGCCGCAAGCGGCCTCGCCGCTCCGCTGTTCCTGGCCATCTGTGTCCAGGTCCTCGGCCAGGGCCTGATCGTCACCGGGCTCGGACACACTCCGGCCGCAACCGCGGGGGTCCTGATCCTCGTACAACCCGTCACCGCAGCGTTGATATCCTGGCAACTCTTTGAAGAAACGCTCACCCCGTTCCAGGGCTTCGGCGCAGGCCTGATCCTGTGCGGGATCTACCTGGCCGCGCGCGCTGGCAGGCGTGCGAAGCCAGAATTTGTTTCGCAACCGTGATAAAGTTGGGATATGCAAGGCGCTGAGTGAGGAGCAACGTCCATGCGTTACACTTTTGCCGGCTTTGTATTTTCCCTGGCGATGGCAGCAGCCGCCTGTACTCGACAGGATCCCGGCGTGGTCACTGCTCCGGCGGCGGCCCCTGCCAGTTTCGAACGGGCCATTGAACCTAGCCCAGCCGCCCTGAACCGCAGCGCGGTCACGCCGGTCCAGTCGACAGACAGCTACTATGTCTCTGGCGCGGCATCGGTCGCCGCACGGGCGGAAAACCGCATCGTGGCCCCTGCCAGGAACATCATTATCTTCGTTGGCGATGGCATGGGCGTGTCAACCGTCACAGCAGGTCGCATCTATGCTGGCCAGAAGCGGGGCCTGGATGGCGAAAGCTACCGGTTGGCCATGGATAAACTCCCTCATCTGGCCCTCTCTAAAACCTACGCCCATGACGGGCAGGTCTCCGACAGCGCCGCCACCGCAACCGCCATCCTGTCGGGCGTAAAGACCAACCTGCGGACACTGGGACTGACCCAGAGCGCGCAGTTTGGAAACTGCAGCAGCAGTGAAGGCGCCGGTACAGACAGTCTCTTCGACCTCGCCGAACGCCAGGGCCTTTCGACCGGTCTCGTGTCCACGGCGCGCATCACCCACGCAACGCCGGCTGCCGCCTATGCGGAAAGTGCCAGTCGGAACTGGGAAGACGACACCGCATCCGGATTGGCCGCCCCCTGCAAGGACATCGCCATCCAGCTTGTCGACTGGGAGGAAGGCGATGGGCTGGAACTCGCCATGGGCGGTGGCCGCCGCCACTTTCGCACCGAAGACGCAGACGATCCCGAAGTGGAGGATCGCGGAGGCGCCCGCACCGATGGCCGCGACCTTACGGCGGAATGGACAGCCAAGTCAGCGGAACACCGGGTGATCTACGGACAGGGCGCGTTTGAAAACACCAACTTCGACAGCGAAACCAAGGTGCTTGGGCTCTTCGAACCATCACATATGCAGTATGAATTCGACCGCGTGGACGATAAACTCGGCGAGCCGTCCCTGGCCGAGCTGACCCGGGCCGCCATCACCCGGCTGAGCCGCAATGACAGCGGCTACATGCTGCTGGTGGAAGGGGGCAGGATCGACCATGCCCACCATGGCACCAACGCTGCCCGGGCCCTCGAAGACACCGACGCCTTCGACCTCGCCGTCGCCGCTGCGCTGGAGATGACCTCTTCCGAGGACACGCTGATTATCGTTACCGCCGATCACTCCCATACGCTCACCATTGCCGGCTATCCCGCACGCGGAAACCCCATCCTTGGCAAGTCCGCTTACGGCATCGGTGCACTGGCACGGGCGGGCGACGGCAAGCCCTACACCACGCTGGGCTATGCCAATGGTCCAGGGGGCGGCTGCCGCTCCGCAGAGGGCGCCGACACGCCAGACTGCAGCCGGGAAGATCTCACGGACGTGGACACGACCGCCAAGAATTTCCTGCAGCAGGCATTGATACCCCTCTCTTCGCAAACCCATGCGGGCGAGGACGTGCCGATCTTTGCCAGCGGCCCAGGGGCGTCCCTGGTTTCGGGCGTGATGGAGCAGCACGAGATCTTTCATGTGATCGGCCGCGCATCCGGCCTGGTCGCCCCATCGGACCCCGGCGATGGCTGACCGCGTCAACATCCTGGTCCTGTGCACCGTAAATTCGGCGCGCTCGATCATTGGCGAAGTGCTGGTCTCGGCCCAGCCCGGCCTGAAGGGTTATTCCGCCGGATCAACGCCCAAGGGCCAGCCCCATCCCATGGCGCTTTCCGTATTGGAAGACCGCGGGCACGATGTTTCCGGTGTCGCGTCCAAAAGCTGGGATGTCTTCGCCGCACCCGGTGCACCGAAGATGCAGGCCATCATCACCGTTTGCGACAATGCCGCGAACGAGAGCTGCCCCTACTGGCCCGGCCACCCCATCCAGGCCCATTGGGGACTGCCAGATCCAGCCGCGGTCGAAGGTCCGGGCCAGCGCGCCGCCTTCGAAGCCGCCTATGACGCGCTGGCACCCCGCATCGAAGCGCTCGCTGATCTCGATTTCGAAACCCGTTCTGCACCGGACCTCGCCCACGCTATCCAGGCAATCCACAGTCGCTAGGGCGTTTTCCGGCGAGGTGGGCACCGGTTCGCCGTCCGGAAGCGCGTCAAGACAAGGACTTGAAGCGGCGCGCTGAGTCCATTTGAGAATGCGCCGCTTTAGAGCACGTTCGGATCAAACGAAATCATTTGCGAACGGGTACCTGCGCAAAAACAAAGCGGTAAAGCGTCGGGCATGCGTCGCCGGGTGGCCAGCGCTTGCTCGCTAACCGTCAGCCGGCTCGGTCACCTGCTCGATCGGGATCGCGTAGTGGCGGTTGCAGAATTGACAATCGATGGCCAGCCGCCCGTCGGGCTCCACAAGGTCGCGCAGCGCATCGTCGGGCATGCCCCTGAGGGTCTGCTTCAGCCGTTCCTCATTACACGAACATGCATCGGTGACCCGGTATGCGGTCTCCAAGCGAACGCCGGGCTCATTGAAAAGCCGGTACAGGAGCCGGTCTGGCGGCAGCATCGGATCAATCAATTCACTGTCCTCGACGGTGTGGAACAGGGCCTTTGCCGTCTCCCAGGCGTCGTCGGTATCGCCGCGGCTGTCATCTGCGGCGATCTGCTGGATCACGATGCCGCCGCCCTGCCAAACGGGCGGTGAACCCGGCACCGTCAGCTCGCCAACACCGAGTGCAATTTTCGATGGCACCTGCTCAGAGCGGGCAAAATACTCCTCCGCACAGGCCGAGAGGGTCGGCTGGGTGAGCGGGACAACACCCTGATAGGGCCGCATGCTGGGATCATCGTGGACGATAATCATGCCCAGGACGGCTTTATCCCCGAAGACGTCTGCGACTTCCAACCGCCGAGCACCCGCATCGACCGCGCTTTTCCACTTGTCGGGATCAAACCGGGCGTAGCCGCGCAGGTCGCCTGTCGAGGCGTACTCCGCCACCAACATGGATACGAGGCCAGGCCCTTCAGCCTGCACCAACAGTTTGCCATCAAACTTCAGCGATGTCCCAACGACAACCGCGAGAAGAAGCGCCTCGCCGAGAAGCCTTGCAATCGGTTCAGGGTAGTCGTGCCGCCGCAGGATCGGATCGATCGTGCCAGCGCCGAGCTGCACGATCCGTCCACGGACCGGTTCTCCATCGATCTGGAAAGCCGCAACCATGTCCTCGCGCGGATCGTCTGGAGTCAGAGCTTGCCGAGGCACCATTTCAGGATCGCTTTCTGGGCATGGAGCCTGTTTTCGGCTTCGTCGAACACGACCGATCGGGGGCCGTCAATCACGTCTGCGTCGACCTCCTCACCCCGATGGGCTGGAAGGCAATGGAGAAAATGAGCGTCCGGTTTTGCAAGGGCCATCAACTCGGATGTCACAGCATACGGATCCAGCTCTGCCAGCCGCATCCCGGCATCCTCATCGCCCATGGACACGAACGTATCGGCGATGACCACATCGGCGCCCGCCACCGCCTCTTCGGCCGTATCGTGCAACGTGACCCGGGCCTGGAACGCTGCTGCAATTTCCAGGTCATCCTCGTCTGGGGCAAACCGGGCCGGGGTCCCGATGGCCAGTTCAAACCCGAATTTCGCCGCCGCATGGACGAAACTGCCGCAGACATTGTTGCCGTCCCCGACCCAGGCGACCCGAACATTCGAGAGATCATGGCCATGCTCTTCCAGGGTCATCAGGTCGGCCATGATCTGGCAGGGATGGGACCGGTCCGACAGGCCATTGACCACGGGCACCGACGCCGCCTCTGCGAACGCATCGAGATCGCCATGATTGTTGACCCGCAGCATCACCGCGTCGACATATCGCGACAAGACCCGGGCGGTGTCCTCGACGGTCTCGCCGCGCCCCAGCTGCATGTCAGCCGCCGTTGCCGTAATCGACGATCCGCCGAGCTGGCGCATGGCCATGTCGAAGCTGAAACGGGTCCGGGTCGAGGATTTCTCGAACACCATGGCGAGCGTGTGCCCTTCGAGTGGCGCATCGGCATCGGCACGGCCCTTGGGCCAATCGGCCCGCGCGGCTTTCATGCGGTGCGCATCGGCCAGGATCGCCTTGAGGTCCTCCTTCTCCATGGCAATCAGGTCGATGAAGTGTCTCATGACCCTGAAGCAGCCATGTCCGAGAGACAGGTATCAAGAATGCCCACCGTCTCCCGCACGTCTTCATCGGTCATGATCAAGGGCGGGGCGAGGCGGAGGACATTGTTTCCCGCCACGCCCGTCAGCAGATGGTTGGCCCGCGCATGGTTTTGCAGGGGTTTGGGCGCCGATTTCATCCGCAGGCCTGTCAGGAGGCCTTTGCCTGTTACGCCTTCGACCTGGTCGGGGTGGCTGTCGGCCAGGGACTTGAGACCTTGCGCCATCGTGCCGGACACGCGCCGGACCTTGTCCAGAAAATCTCCGTTGGCAATCGTCTTCCAGACAACGCTGCCAACAGCCATGGCCAGGGGGTTGCCACCATAGGTCGAGCCGTGGCTGCCCGGCTGCATCGGTTCGCCGACGGCTTCCGTCATCAGGCACGCGCCGAGCGGAAAACCGCCGCCGATACCCTTCGCAACGCACATGATATCGGGCGCTGCGTCCTGGGCCCACTCATGGGCAAAGAGTTTTCCGGTCCGGCCCATGCCGCATTGTACTTCGTCATAGATCAAGAGCGCGCCTCGCGCGTCGCACAGCTGGCGCAGGGCCGTCAGGCATGTTTCGGGAATAGCCCGCACACCGCCTTCACCCTGGACGGGTTCGACAAACACCGCCGCGGTTCGCGCCGTTACCGCCGCATCGAGCGCCTCGTGATCGCCAAACTCGACCTGGGTAAATCCCGGCAGCGGTGGTCCAAAACCCTCGAGGTATTTCGGGTTGCCGCCAGCGTTGATTGCCCCAAGCGAGCGACCATGGAATGCGCCAGAGAATGTCACGATGTCGTAGCGGTCGGTGTCGCCGAGGCTCCAATGGTATTTTCGAGCGGCCTTCAGGGCGCATTCGACCGCTTCAGTTCCGGAATTCGTGAAGAACACCCGGTCAGCGAATGTGTCCTCACAGATCCGCGCTGCGAAAAGCTCCCCCTCCGGAACCCGGAACATGTTTGACGTGTGCCAGAGTTTTTCAGCCTGTGTTGTCAACGCTTCAACCATTGCGGGGTGACTATGGCCCAGCGCACTGACAGCGATGCCGGAAATACAGTCCAGATAAGCAACATCGTCACTCGTGTAGAGACGAACACCCTCTCCCCGCACGAATATCTCCTCGGGCGGGTTATACACCGGCATGATGTGGCGGCGCGGGTCTGACATGGCATGCTCCTCCTATCCCCTGGGGCGGCTGGGATATTTCGAAGCGCTGACGCATCGCCGTTGCAAGGCCCGAAGTCAACCAAGTGCTGGCAATAGGTCCACCGTTCCCGAAGGCCCGATGGGAGTCCTCTATACCAAAGGCCCGTCAGAGCAACACCTGCCCATGAATTACCGTTTTTCGATAATTTTTGCTTGACCCGCTCACGAAAGACCTTATTGATAATCAGTAAGTCCGGCACAGCGGCGGTGTTCACAAGCCCCTACCTCACCCCTGAGCGATCCGCTCGCAAAGAACCGGGACTGAACCTTCGATAAGATCCTTGCGCGTGGCCCGACAGGTCACGCGTTCTTCTTTCTGCAAACAGGTGAAGTTTTCAACCGACAGGATTAGGCAAAAGAAAAGCGCGGCCCGCACAGCCGCGCTCTTCAGACGCTTGCAGCGTTTCCTCCCAGAAACCTTGCATAACCATCAATACGAGACTTTCCTGACGTGTCAACAAGTCGCCATAGTTTTGTCTAGAAAACTTTCAAGTGCGTGGTTGTGTCCGTCATATATGAACGCAACCTCCGCTACGCTCACCGGAGCAAGCCCCGCGGTCGTAAGGGCCCGGGCAATGGTATTTGCTTTGGAAGCAGGGCAGTACGCCACCGCCCCACGCACAAAGGATAGGGCGTTTTCCTGCGCGACGGTATCGGGGATCGGGCCGCCTGCGGTGATCTGCACAAGGGCGTCAGCACGATCCCTAGCGTCAACGGCGTCAAGTAAAACGGCAAGTATAGTCTTTGCGTCCTCAGACCAGTCTGCGCGAAAGGATGCCCCCAGAACCGCCTCACTACGCAACATCACACCGTCGCTTAAAACCTTGAGATGATTGGCGGCAAGGGTGGCACCCGTCGAGGTTATGTCGACAATCAGGTCCGCGGACCCTGCCGATGGCGCAGCCTCGGTCGCGCCTGCACTGTCAACCAGGCGGTATTCGCTCACGGCGTGGCGTGAAAAGTATCGCCGGGTGAGGGCATGGTACTTCGTCGCGACCCGAAACCTGCGCCCATGGCGGCTTCTGAAAAGTGCGCCGGCCGCATCAAGATCGGCCATCGTGTTCACATCCAGCCAGGCCTGGGGGACGGCAACGACCACGTCGGCTCGCCCAAATCCCAATCGCTTCAGGACGGCCACATCAGCGGTCCGTTGGGGCGACAGGTCCTCCAGTAGGTCTTCGCCGGAAATTCCCAGGTGAAGCACCCCATCGATCAGGCCCTGGGCAATTTCCCGTGCCGGCAGCAACATGACCTGAGCGCCGGGCAAGCCGCGAAGATCGGCCTGGTAGCCCCTCTCTCCGCCCCGCTGGCTCAGCTTGAACCCACAATCGACCAGCCATCGTTCAGCACTATCCTTGAGCCGTCCCTTGGACGGGATTGCAATCGTGAAGGCGGTCATGGCTGTCCTCCTCGTCCGGCATCCGGCTGGGCCAGGGCCATCCGATCGGGGCGCACGACCCCGCCAATCGCTGTTACCGTTGCCGCGCCACCGCTCAGCACCGACACAAGCTGGTCATACCGACCGCCCGCGGCCAATGGCGCCAATTCGGGCGCACCCTCCCCAAAAATCTCGAACAGGAAGCCGTCATAATAGTTGAACCGTTGGCCGAACCGGGTCGCAAATCGCAAATCGAGGCCAGGTGCCAGGGCTGCGATCTCATCAAGCCTTGCCTGGAGGCGTTCGACGACCGGCATCACCGCCTTCAGCTTTGCCGATTTCACCAGTTTCCCGAGGGCTTCGGCGGTTGGTTTCGCAGGCCCATTGAGGCCCAGCGCCTCGCTCAGCAAAGCGCGTCCGGCATCGGAAAGCGCTTTCTCCGTGCCGCTCGACGCTTTCGCCAGCAGTCGCTCGACGATCTCATCGAACCCGCGATCCCCAACCGGCGAAACACCGGCCAGGGCGAGCATCTGCTCGACCAACGCTTCGGCGTCAGTCCGGCTCGCACCGGCCAGGACGCGGGCCATGGCCGCAGAGCCGTCATGGCCTGTCGTTTCACCTTCAGGTGCATCAACGCCACCACCCTGCCGGAACCGGCGCTTCAATGTCTCCGCCAAAGTGTCGCTGTCGGCAACCGCATCGATCAGGGCTGGAAACACGGCCAGGTCACCCACCATCACCTTTCCGAGCTGCGGGGCGCCAACAGTTGCCGCTTCCAGGACCACGGCGAAGGTCTCGGTATCGGTCCCGGTGTCGCTGGGCGCGCCATACCGCTCGAACCCGACTTGTGTGAACTCGGTGTCGAACCCATCGGCAACCGGCATTCGAAACGCCCGCGCCACGTACCGTCTGATGGTCTCGCCCGTCACCCTATCCTGGCGACGGGCGTCGGCTTCGGCCAGGGCCACCGGCAGGGTCAGGTCGGGCCTGAGCGCGGTCTCCTTGCCGCGGGCATCGGGAAACACGCATAGGCGGCTGCGGACCGCCTCGCCCGAAAGATCGAGCGGCACGGTTGCGTCCATCAGCGTAGGGGGGTCGACAAGGTCCCCACCCAGACGCGCAAAAACGTCAGCCGCCCGGTCGCGAAGGGCGTCAGGCGTCATCGGGAGCCCCGACAATCGCCTGCAACCGCCTCACCATGTCTTCCCGTTTGGCCTCGAACTGCCCGGGCCGGGCATCCCGGTAAGCTTCATTGGTGTCGATGCCTGCCGCCTCCCGGGCGCCCGCTTCGAGATCCTTGATCGTCACGACGCCCTTGGCCAACTCATCCTCGCCCGCCATCACGACCGCAGGCGAACGGCGCCGATCGGCATACTTCATTTGCGGCCGCATGCCGGACGCGCCCATATAGGCTTCAGCGCGTAGCCCCGCTGCCCGCAATTGCGCGGTCAGTTTCAGCGCCTCGGTCGGGTCTGACCTGTCCATGTTCAGAACAACGATCGGGCCATCGAACACCGCAGCGTCTCCCGCTGTTTCAAGCGCCGTGATCAAACGGCTGATCCCGATGGAAAAGCCGGTCGCCGGGACGGGCTGACCGGTGAACCGGGCCACCAGGTCATCGTAGCGGCCGCCCCCGCCAATGGACCCGATCTGAACAGGTTGGCCATCTTCGCCAATCATCATCCGCAGGAACTCTGCCTCGTAGACAGGCCCTGTATAGTATTCGAGGCCCCGTACAATTGTCGGGTCGAAGGTCACGTCTCCCTCGGGCGTGCCCAACGCTTCGAGCGCGCGGGCGATTTCGGATAGCTCGTCGAGCCCTGCCCGGCCATCGGCGCTACCAGAAACGGCCTTTTCCATGTTCGCCAGCGTTTCCACGCGGCTTTCGGCGCCCGCATTGGCAAAATCGAGCAATAGCCCACGCGCCTTCGCGTCGAGACCGGCCCCCCGTGTAAAATCGCCGGACTCGTCGAGCCGGCCATCCCCCAACAGGGCCTCGACACCTTCCAGGCCGAGGCGGTCAAGCTTGTCCAGGGCCCGCAGGACATCCAGTTTCGCCCCGTCATCGGTCACGCCGGCGAGGTCGAGGATGCCATTCAACAGCCGTCGCGTATTCACCCGAATAACGAAATCGCCGCCCCCAAGGCCGGTCGCCCTCAGGGCGGCTGCGCCCATGGCCACCATCTCAGCGTCGGCGTGGAAGCCGGGCGCGCCGACCGTATCGGCATCGCACTGGGTGAACTGGCGGAACCGGCCCGGCCCGGGCTTTTCGTTCCGCCACACCGGACCGACGGCATATCGCCGGAATGGCTTGTGCAGGCCCTGCCAGTTTTCTGCGGCGAACCGGGCCAGCGGAGCGGTCAGGTCGTAGCGAAGCGAAATCCACTGCTCATCATCGTCGAGCAACGAGAAAACGCCCGCATTGGGTCGATCATCGTCAGGCAGGAACTTGCCAAGCGCATCGGCGTATTCGAACGCGCCGGTCTCGAGGGCCTCGAAACCCCATTGACTGTACACGTCGGTCACGGTTCTCACCAAGGCCTGCTCGGCCAGGAGCGTTGCTTCCCGCCGGTCCGGAAACCCGCGCGGGTTGCGGGCCAGGTGCTTGTTCCCGGCCGGCTTTGCAGCAGGGTCCGACGAAGCGCTGGCCTTGGACGGAGAAGCCTTGGACGCGGCAGCCTTTTGCTTTGGCATGGTGGCACAAGCCTTGTTGGTGAATTCTCTGGGCGTTCGGTAGCCGAGCCGTCATCGCCTGTGAAGGGCAAAGCCCCACTTGTCAGGTCAATGCAAAGAAGCCGCCCGGCCTAGGCGGCAAGGGCGGCTTTCACGATCTTCAAAGCCCAGTGCGCTCATACCGCACCGGGCAGGACCAATCAGTACTTGACCGAGCAACCGTAGGGCTTGGTGCTGGCCGGATCTGGGGCTCCACCCGCATCCAACGTCGAGACGCCTGTTGAAACATAGTTGATCGCCTTCGGAATATCGCTGACGCGCGCCGAGGGGATGGAATCGATGGCGCCATCATAGGCCAGTGCGCCATCGGGTTCGATAATGAACATGTGCGGCGTCGTCTTCGCCTCGTACAGCCGGCCAATCTCGCCGCTCTCATCCAGCACGATATGCGCCGGAGAGGCGTTGCGTGTCTCGCTCAGCTCCAGGGCTTTTGCCGGGGACACATGGCCCTGCTTGCCCTCGGCCGAAGAAATCACCGAGATCCAGACCGTGTCAGCGTCCGCAGAACTTGCCTGCATCGACTGCATGTTCGCCAACTCGCCATCATAGTGCTTCACCACGAAAGGGCAGTCATGGTTGGTCCATTCCAGGATCACGCGTTGGCCTTCGAAATCGCTGAGGGAGATTGTCTCGCCCGACGCTGTCAGCCCGGTGAACGCCGGCGCAGCCCCATTGATCACGGGGGATTGTGCGTTAGCGGTAAAGGCGATCAACGAGCCGGCGGTGAATACCACTGCTGCCGTCATCCCTGCCACGGTGCCGATCTTCGCTCTCATCATCCTGCTCACCCTTCTCTTGACGTGCGCCCTACCCTGAGGGATCGCACCTTCACTGCGCCAGACATAGGTTGGCCTAGCGCCCCTCGCCCGACACTGCGTCAATTTCGCTTAGCATCAGGCCAGTCGTCAGGGTTTCAGGCAGCAGCTTCGGCGCCCTCTGCCCCGGACCATATAAGAGATACATCGGCACCCCGGGACGTCCACGGGCTTTCAGCTCCATTGCGATTGTTTCATCCTTGCTGGTGAAATCAGCGACCATGAAGACGATGTTTGCCGCATCCATGGCCTCGCGCACGCTGGTCTGGTTCAAGGTCGTCCGCTTGTTGGCCTGGCAGATCATGCACCACGTGGCGGTGAAATCGACGAAGACACCCTTGCCGTCAGACAGCGCCGCATCGACCGCCTCGGGTGACCAGGCGACCGTTTCGAAATCGCTGCTCGCATAGGCGCGGGTCTCGCTGGCTACCGCCACGCCGCCAAGTCCCGCACGGACCGGGATCACAAGTCCCGCAATCAGGGCAACCGCCCCCACCGCCACCGCCAGCGGGCGGATGCGGCCACCGGCATGGGTCAGGGCCCAGATGCCAAGCCCCATCAAGACAGCGCCGAACACGGTCATCGTTACCGCATTGGACCCGGCCTGGTCACCCAGCACAGCCAGCAACCACACGGCTGTGAGGAACATCGGGAAAGCAAAGAACTGCTTCAGACGCTCCATCCACGCCCCCGGCTTGGGCAACGCCTTCTGAAGGCCCGGCACGAAACTCAACGCCAGGAACGGCAGCGCAAGCCCCAGTCCCACAATCGCGAATACCGCAAGAACGATCAGGGCCGGTTCGGTCAGGACGGCCCCAAGCGCGAAACCGAGAAACGGGCCAACGCAAGGTGCGCCAACGACGGCTGCCAGCACGCCGGTGAAGAACGACCCAGTCGCCCCGCCTCTTGCCGCCAGGCCACTGCCCACGCCCTGGACCGATGTCCCGAGCTCGAACACGCCGAGCAACCACAGACCGATGGCAAACATCACAAGGGCCAGCGCCGCGACAACGGCCGGATACTGCAACTGGAAGCCGAGGCTGACGAACTCACCCGCCGTGCGAAGAGCGACAAACACCGCCGCAATTAGCAGGAACGAGAGAACAACGCCCGCCGTATAGGCTATCCCGTGGGTGCGGAGTTCGGCCCGTTCACCCGAGGCGGCGGCCTGAACCATTCCCATTGCCTTGATCGACAGGACTGGCAGGACGCAGGGCATCAGGTTGAGGACCATGCCGCCCAGCAGGGCGAAAAGCATGATCATCGGCAGGCTGAGCGCGGCGCCTGCCGGGGCATCAGCACCAGCCAAGGGGGTGCCCGTGGTGCCGGGAAGCGGTGCGCCTGCCTCAGCGCTGATGGCGTATCCTGTGCGACGTCCATCCGCCATCGTGAACTGGATAATGCCCGACAGGACATCTCCCAGGGGTTCGCGGGGCTCGGCAACCATGCTGAGGGTCAGCCCATCGGCGCCGCGCGTCACCGTTTGCGCCTGCGCGTGGACGATCTCGTTGTTCTGGGGAAAGAACCGGGCCGACGCGACCGCATCGAGATCGACGCCCACGGTTTTCAGGCTCAGCGAAAGCGTCT
>JBCBKE010000002.1:0-90382 GCA_038522375.1 Pseudomonadota bacterium | reverse complement strand
GGCGGGGTCGGCATAGGGGATACGGGCCATGTCCCATTGGTTCGCGGTCTGGAGATTTCCGCAAGGGCGAAAATCCGCATGGCGCTGCATAAAACCGTCACGGTTCCTGTTGACAGACCCGTCTCCCGAGGGCTACTGACGCGAACTTTGAAGGGAAGGCCGTGCGCCTAGAAGGCGCAGACGCTCCCCTCGTGAGAACAATTAATCGCCTTGGGCGGCTAGCGGCGTGCGCGGAGCCACGCGCTGCTGTTTTGTCGTTTCAGGGCCTCCGCGCGGATGGACGGACCATGGAACGACAGAACATTCGGATCAGGCTGAAGGCCTTTGATCACCGCGCGCTCGACATGTCGGCCAAGGAAATCGTCCAGACGGCCAAGCGCACCGGCGCTGAGGTTCGCGGTCCGGTGCCCCTGCCAACGCGCATCGAGCGGTTTACAGTCAACCGTAGCCCGCACGTGAACAAGAAGTCCCGTGAACAGTTCGAAATCCGGACCCACAAGCGGATTCTCGACATTGTTGATCCAACGCCGCAGACGGTCGACGCGCTGATGAAGCTCGACCTGTCCGCGGGTGTCGGCATTGAAATCAAACTCGAGGGAGCCCGGTAATGGCGCTGCCAGCAGACCGCACTGGCGTGGTCGCCCGCAAGCTGGGCATGACCCGCATATTCGACGAGCAGGGCCGGCATGTGCCGGTCACTGTGCTCAGCCTTGAGGGCTGCCAGGTTGTTGGCCTGCGGACCGAAGACGACCGCCAGGTGACCGTCAATCGCGGCCGCAAGAAGGAAGCCGTCACCCACACCCGAAACGATGGCTATACCGCCGTTGTTATGGGCGCGGGCGACCGCAAGGCGAAGCGTACCGCCAAGGCCCAGCGCGAGGCGTTTGCCAAGAACAAGGTGGCGCCGAAGCAGAAACTCGTCGAGTTCCGCGTCAAGGGTGACCTGCCCGACGTCGGCGCTGAGGTGTTGGCGGACCATTTCGTGGCTGGCCAGAAGGTGGATGTGGCCGGCATTTCCGTGGGCCGCGGTTTCGCGGGCGCCATGAAGCGCTGGAATTTCGGTGGCCTGCGGGCCTCCCACGGCGTCTCAATTTCCCACCGGTCCCATGGCTCGACCGGCCAGTGCCAGGATCCTGGCAAGGTGTTCAAGGGAAAAAAAATGGCGGGTCATTACGGCACCGACCGCCGGACGGTTCAGAACCTTGAAATCGTGCGCACTGATATCGATCGCGGTCTCCTGCTGGTGAAGGGCGCGATCCCCGGACATGACGGAAGCTGGGTCGAAGTCCGCGACGCTGTGAAGAGAGCGCGGCCCGCCGATGCGCCTGAAGCGGGCTCCTTCAAGACCCCGTCCGCGGCGGACGCTCCGGAGGCTGTTGCCGAAGAGGGAGCTGAATAATGCAGCTTGATGTGAAAAAGCTCGATGGCAAGTCGGCCGGGAAAGTCGATGTAGATGAGGCGATTTTCGGCATTGCCGATATCCGCGCTGACCTGCTGCATCGCACGGTCCGCTGGCAGTTGGCCAAGCGCCAGGCCGGCACCCACAAGACCCAGTCCCGCTCGGAAGTGTCGGTGACAACGAAGAAATCCATCCGCCAGAAAGGGTCCGGCGGCGCCCGGCACGGTTCGAGGAATGCGCCGATCTTTGTGGGTGGCGGTGTCGCCCATGGTCCCCGGGTCCGCAGCCACGCCCACGGCCTGCCCAAGAAGATCCGCAAGCTGGCGCTCGCCCATGCCCTGTCGGCCAAGGTGAAGGATGCGGCGCTGATCGTCCTCGACGATGCGGCGATGGAAACACCGAAGACAAAGGACCTGTCCGCGTCGCTGGCGGGGCTCGGTATCGACAACGCTCTGGTGATTGATGGCGTCGTGGTGAACGAGAACTTCGCCAAGGCTGCCCGCAACATCCCGAACCTCGACGTGTTGCCGGTCCAGGGGCTCAACGTTTACGACGTGCTCCGCAGCAAGACGCTTGTGGTCACAAAGGCGGGACTCGACGGTATCAAGGCCCGGTTTGATGGCACCCTGGACGTGGGTGGCGTGCAGTTCTCCGCCGACAACTTCATCGACGATGTCCAGCTGGTTGATGGAGTGGGGCCGAAATCTGCCCGGGAGCTGCGCAAGGAAGGTCTCGGCACGCTGACAGGGTTTGCGAATGCGTCCGATAGCGACCGCGCCGCTGTGCTTGAAAAGCTCGGCTATGCCGATAAGGCGGCCCAGCAGGAATGGTTGGCCCAGTGTAACGAGATGATCGCTGGAGAGCCGCCGCGTGCCAAGGTCGATCGGGACTATGCGGCCCGCCTCCTTGCGAAACAGGGAGGGGCGTAAGGCCATGGCCGAGATCCAGCTCAACGATTACGACACCATCCTGGCTCCGGTGATCACCGAGAAGTCCACCCTGGTGGCCGAAGAGAACAAGATCATCTTCCGCGTGCCGCTTACGGCCAGCAAGGATGAGATCAAGCGCGCGGTGGAGAACCTGTTCAAAGTTGATGTCACCAAGGTGAACACCCTGCGCGTAAAGGGAAAGACCAAGCGGTTCCGCGGCATGTTGGGCCGCCGGCCCGATTTCAAGAAAGCCATCGTGACGTTGAAGGACGGCCAGTCCATCGACATCTCGACCGGTCTCTAGGAGGGCGCGCGATATGGCACTGAAGACATTCAATCCCACCTCGCCAGGCCGGCGCCAGCTGGTTCTCGTTGACCGGTCAGAGCTGCACAAGGGTCGCCCGGTCAAGGCGCTCACCGAGGGCCTGACGAAAAAGGGCGGGCGGAACAACAAGGGCCGCATCACGGCGCGCCGGATCGGTGGTGGCGCCAAGAAGCTCTACCGGAAAGTGGATTTCAAGCGCCAGTCCAAATGGGACGTGGCCGCCACGGTCGAGCGGCTTGAGTATGACCCGAACCGGACCGCGTTCATCGCCCTGATCCGCTACAGCGACGATGACAGCCTCAGCTACATCATCGCGCCCCAGCGGCTTGCCGTCGGCGACCGGGTGATCACGTCAAGGACGGCCGATATCAAGCCGGGCAATGTCCTGCCGCTCAAGAACATCCCCGTCGGAACAATCATCCACAATGTGGAAATGAAGCCTGAAAAGGGTGGCCAGATCGCCCGGGCTGCGGGCGCCTATGTCCAGCTTGTGGGCCGCGACAGCGGCTATGCCCAGGTCAAGCTCAGCTCTGGCGAACTTCGCATGGTGCCCGAGCGGTGCGTGGCCACGGTTGGTGCCGTTTCAAACCCCGACAACATGAACCAGAACCTCGGCAAGGCTGGTCGCAAGCGCCACCTTGGCAAGCGGCCATCGGTGCGCGGCGTGGTGATGAACCCGTTTGATCACCCCCATGGCGGCGGCGAGGGCAAATCGTCCGGCGGCCGGCATCCGGTGACGCCCTGGGGCAAGAAAACCCGCGGACCAAAGACCCGCAGTAACAAATCGACCGACCGGCTGATCATCCGCCGTCGGAACGCGAAACGCTAGGGAGCGAGAGAGACATGCCCCGTTCCACCTGGAAAGGCCCTTTCGTGGATGGCTACCTTCTGAAGAAGGCCGCCGCTGCGCACGAATCCGAAAAACGCGTGGTGATCAAGACCTGGTCGCGCCGCTCCACCGTCATGCCCCAGTTCATTGGCCTGAATTTTCAGGTCCATAACGGCAACAAGTTCATTCCCGTGACCATCTCCGAGGAAATGGTCGGCCACAAGCTGGGCGAGTTTGCACCGACGCGGACCTATTACGGCCACGGCGCGGACAAGAAAGCGCGGAGGAGGTAGGCATGGGCCAGACGAAAAATCCTCCGAAACAGGCGAGCAATGAGAGCCGTGCCGTATTGCGGATGCACCGCGGCAGCCCACAGAAGCTCAACCTCCTGGCACAGCAGATCCGCGGCCTGACGGCTGAGCGCGCGATCAACGAGCTGAGCTTCTCACGCAAGCGTCCTGCAGAGGCGGTGCTCAAGTGCCTGAAAAGCGCCATCGCGAACGCGGAGAACAATCACGACCTGGACATCGACAGCCTGGTCGTTGCCGAGGCCCATGTGGGCAAGAACCTCGTCATGAAACGCATCCGGGCCCGCGCCCGTGGGCGGGCTGCACGGGTGATGAAACCCTTCGCCCAGCTCACCATCGTGCTGCGCGATACGTCAATCGAAGCCGAAGATCTGGAGGCCGCGTAATGGGTCAGAAAGTCAATCCCATCGGGCTTCGCCTGGGTATCAACCGCACGTCCGACAGCCGGTGGTACAAGGATACTTCGGATTTCGGTGATACGCTGCATGAGGACCTGGCCGTCCGCAAACATGTGCGCAAACAGCTGAAGCAGGCTGGTATTTCGAAGATCATCATCGAGCGCCCCCACAAGAAATGCATCGTGACGATTCACACGGCCCGCCCCGGTCTCGTGATCGGCAAGAAGGGCGCTGACATTGAAAGCCTCCGCAAGTCGCTGGCAAAGATCGTCTCCGATGAGGTCCGGGTGAACCTGGTCGAGATCCGCAAGCCCGAGATCGACGCCAATCTCGTGGCAGAGGACATCGCCCGCCAGCTAGAGCGCCGCGGTTCGTTCCGCCGCGCCATGAAACGGTCGATCCAGTCGACCATGCGGCTCGGCGCCCAGGGAGTCCGTATCATGGTGGCCGGCCGTCTCGGCGGTGCTGAAATCGCGCGGACCGAGCAGTATGCGGAGGGGTCGGTGCCCCTGCACACGCTGCGGGCCGATATCGATTATGGCACTGCAGAAGCCAAGACGACCTACGGGATCATCGGCATCAAGGTGTGGATCTACAAGGGCGAGATCATGGAGCATGATCCCATGGCCCAGGACAAGAAGCTGGAAAGTTCCGGCCAGGCGCGGGCCCGCCAGGGCAACCAGCGCGGGCCAGCATCCGGCCCGCAGGGTGGAGGCAACTGATGCTGCAGCCAAAACGCACCAAGTTCAGAAAGGCCTTCAAGGGCCGGATCAAGGGCGCATCCAAGGGTGGGTTTACCCTCTCTTTCGGCAGTTTCGGTCTCAAGGCCCTGGAGCCAGAGCGGGTAACAGCCCGTCAGATCGAGGCGACCCGCCGGGCTGTGACGCGTCACATGAAGCGCCAGGGCCGTGTGTGGATCCGGGTCTTCCCCGATGTGCCCGTGTCGGCAAAGCCGATCGAGGTGCGGATGGGCAAGGGCAAGGGCTCGGTCGATCGCTGGATCGCCCGCGTGGCGCCAGGCCGTATCCTGTTCGAAATCGACGGCGTACCCGAAGAAGTGGCCATGGAGGCCCTGCGCCTGGGGGCTGCAAAGCTTCCGGTGCGGACCAAGGTCGTCAAGCGGATTGAGGGGATCTAGGCCATGGCCAAGAAGCAATCAGCGCGCCGCGACGAGCTGAAGTCGATGACCGAAAGCCAACTCAAGGATGAGCTGGTGAAGCTGAAGAAGGAGCAGTTCAACCTGCGCTTTCAGACAGCCACCGGCCAGGTCGAGAAGACCCACACCGTTCGCGTGGTCCGCCGGAACATCGCCACCGTGAAAACGCTGCTTCGTGGCCACGCCACGCAAAGCGCGGAATAGGAGAGAGATCAGATGCCCAAACGCGTAATGGAAGGCGTGGTGGTCTCCACCAAAGGTGACAAGACGGCCGTTGTCCGGGTGGAGCGGACGTTCCTGCATCCCCTCTACAAGAAGATTGTGCGGCGTTCGAAGAAATACCACGCCCATGACGAGGCAAATGCGGCCCAGGAAGGCCAGACCGTTTCGATCATTGAGGGGCCGGCACGCTCCAAGCTGAAGCGCTGGGAACTGATGACTGCCGATGGGGCTGCGGCCGATGGAGGCGACGCATGATCCAGATGCAGACAAACCTCAAGGTGGCCGATAATTCCGGCGCCCGCCGGGTCCAGTGCATCAAGGTGCTGGGTGGGGCGGGGCGGCGTTATGCCAGCGTCGGTGACATCATCGTGGTGTCCGTCAAGGAGGCGATCCCCACGGGCCGCGTCAAGAAGGGCGATGTCCGCCGCGCTGTCGTCGTGCGCGTGGCCAAGGATATCAAGCGCGTCGACGGGTCGGTGATCCGCTTCGACACCAATGCCGCCGTGCTTGTGAATACGAATGGCGAGCCGATCGGCACGCGGATCTTCGGCCCGGTTCCCCGTGAACTGCGCGCCAAGAACCACATGAAGATCGTCTCCCTCGCGCCGGAGGTTCTGTAGACATGGCTGCCAAGATCAGAACGGGCGACACGGTTGTGGTGCTGACGGGCAAGGATAAGGGCGCGTCGGGCAAGGTGCTGCGCGTGATCCCCAAGGAAAACCGCTGCGTTGTCCAGGGTGTGAACGTTGTGACCCGTCACAAGAAACCAAGCCAGATGGACCCCGGCGGCATCAAACGCTTTGAGGCGCCGATCAACCTGTCGAATGTCGCCCACCGCGACCCAACCGACGGTAAGCCCACCCGCGTCGGGTTCAAGACCGACGAACACGGGCGCAAGTTCCGCTTTGCCAAGCGGTCCGGAGAATCGATCGATGTCTGATTACACGCCCAGGCTGAAAACCAAGTATGTGAGCCAGATCCGCAACTCCCTCACGGAGCAGTTCGGCTACACCAATCCGATGCAGGTGCCCAAGCTCGACAAGGTCGTGCTGAACATGGGCGTCGGCGAAGCGGTCCAGGACTCCAAGAAGATCAAGCAGGCGCTTGAGGAGATGACCCTGATTGCCGGACAGAAACCCGTTGCCACCAAGGCGCGTAAGTCGATTGCCGGCTTCAAGTTGCGCGAAGGCATGCCGATCGGCGTGAAGGTCACCCTGCGCCGGGACCGGATGTATGAATTCCTCGACCGGCTGGTAACCATCGCCCTGCCGCGGGTGAAGGACTTCCGGGGCCTCAACGGCAAGAGTTTCGACGGAAAAGGCAACTACGCCATGGGCGTGAAAGAACACATCGTGTTCCCGGAGATCAACTACGATCAGGTCGAGACGATCCGGGGATTGGACATTATCGTGTGCACGACCGCACCCACGAACGAAGAAGCCCGGGCCCTCCTCGCCGAGTGCGGCTTCCCGTTCCGGACCTAGCGCGGGAGATTTGAGTCAATGGCCAAGAAAAGCGCAATTGAGCGGAATAACAAGCGGGCAAAGCTCGCTGCAAAATACGCAGCCCGGCGTGAACGGCTGAAAGCCGTCGCCATGGATGACAGCCTGTCGCTGGAGGATCGCTTCAAGGCGCGTCTCATGCTGGCTGAGCTGCCGCGGAATTCGGCGCCAAACCGGGTGCGAAACCGCTGCGAAGTGACCGGTCGGCCCCGTGGGTACTACCGGAAATTGAAAATGTCGCGCATCGCGCTTCGGGAGCTCGGCTCCCAGGGCATGGTGCCCGGCCTGGTAAAGTCCAGCTGGTAGGGAGGCGATAGACTGATATGCAATTGTCCGATCCCATCGGTGACATGATCACACGGATCCGCAACGCCCAGATGCGCGGCATGAACCGGGTGGTCACGCCCGCGTCCAAGATGCGTCTTCGTGTGCTGAAGGTCCTCCAGTCAGAGGGCTACATTCGCGGTTTCACGGAAGTCGAGAAGGATGGCCACAAGGACATCGAGATCGAGCTGAAGTACTATGATGGCTCGCCCGTGATCTCCGAGATCAAGCGGATCTCGAAGCCGGGCCGGCGGGTCTATTCATCCGTGACCGACCTGCCATTGGTCAGCAACGGCCTTGGCATCAACATCCTGTCCACGTCCAAGGGCGTGATGTCCGACCAGACGGCACGGCAGGAAAATGTGGGCGGAGAAATTCTCTGCCGCGTATTCTAGGCGAGGAAGTCGAGATGTCCCGTATCGGAAAACTCCCTGTCCCCGTCCCCGGCGGCACGAATGTCACGGTGAACGGCCAGGTGATCCAGGCCAAGGGCAAGAAGGGTGAAATGAGCCTCACCTTGCCGGAGGTGATCACGCCGACGCTGAATGATAATGAGCTGACGGTCCTGCCCCGGGAAGACCTGGTCAAGAAGGCCAATGAGCGGATCGAGAGTTTCAAGGCCAAGGGCAAGCGCGAGCCAACCTTCGCCGAAAGCCTCGATTCCGAAGCGCGGACCCAATGGGGCACAGCCCGGGCCAATGTCGCCAATCTGATACAGGGCGTCACCGAAGGCTTCTCCAGGACCCTGGAGATCCAGGGCGTCGGATACCGGGCACAGATGCAGGGCAAGGACCTGAAGCTGGCGCTGGGTTTTTCCCATGATGTGGTCTACCAGGCACCAGATGGGATTGATCTGGCCGCGCCAAAACCGACCGAAGTGATCGTGAGCGGGATCGACAAGGCCATGGTTGGCCAGGTCGCCTCGGAAATCCGAGCTTACCGCCCGCCAGAACCGTACAAGGGCAAGGGCGTGCGTTATGACGGCGAATATGTCCGTCGCAAGGAAGGCAAGAAGAAGTAGTCCGATGAAAAGTTCACGAGACCGTTTCAAACGGCGGGCCGAACGGGCCCGCATTCGCCTGAAAAAGCTGTCCGATGGGCGGCCGCGCCTGAGCGTGGCGCGCAGCCACAAGAACATTTCCGCCCAGATCATCGATGATGAAAAGGGTGTGACCGTAGCCGCGGCATCGACGCTTGAGCAGGATCTCCGCAAGGGCCTGAAGACCGGCGCAGACACCGATGCGGCTGCGAAGGTCGGCGAGCTTCTCGCTGAGCGGGCGAGGAAAGCCGGCATCGAGGACGTGGTCTTCGACCGCGGCGGATATCAATTCCATGGCCGGGTGAAAGCCCTTGCCGACGCTGCCCGTCAGGGCGGCCTCAAGTTCTAGGGAGCCGGAATATGGCAGAACGAGACGGTGGTGGGCGTGGCCGCGGACGGGGCCGGGATCGCGACGAAGAACAGAATGAGTTCATCGACAAGCTGGTTGGAATCAACCGGGTGGCGAAAACGGTCAAGGGCGGCAAGAACTTCGGTTTTGCCGCGCTCGTGATCGTCGGCGACGGCAAGGGCCGGGCGGGTTTCGGCAAGGGCAAGGCCCGTGAAGTGCCTGAAGCCATCCGCAAGGCCACCGAGGAGGCCAAGCGAAACATGGTTCGTGTGCCCCTTCGGGAAGGCCGGACCTTGCACCATGACGGCACCGGCCGCCACGGCGCTGGCAAGGTGCTGCTGCGCGCAGCTCCTCCCGGAACCGGCGTGATTGCCGGTGGTCCCATGCGTGCGGTGATGGAAGCGCTCGGCATTCAGGATGTTGTCGGCAAGTCCCAGGGCACCTCCAACCCCTACAACATGGTACGGGCCACGTTCGACGCGCTGAAGAACCAGGCCAGTCCCCGGTCCATCGCTTCCAAACGTGGGCTGAAGGTGCAGGACATTGTCGGCCGCCGCACCGACGGTGCGTCCGAGGCCGGCATGGCCGAAGCCACCAACTAGGAGACGTCGGGACATGGCAGACAAGACCATCACCATTCGCCAGACCGGCAGCCCGATCCGCCGCGATGACCGCCAGCGCCGCACGCTGATCGGGCTCGGGCTGAACAAGATGGGCCGGGAGCGCACCTTGAAGGACACGCCCGAAGTGCGGGGCATGATCACAAAGGTCCAGCACATGGTCGAAATCGTGGAAGAAGGCGCCTAGTCGGATCATTGGTGTTGCGCCGCGGGGCTTGAACAGCCCACCGCAGGGATTGGAAAGATAGAACGATGAAACTGAACGAACTTTCTCCAGCCTCGGGCGCGACCCAGGCGCGCAAGCGGGTTGGCCGTGGGGTTGGCTCAGGCAAGGGCAAGACCGGTGGTCGCGGCGTCAAGGGCCAGAAATCCCGGTCGGGCGTTGCCATCAATGGCTTCGAAGGTGGGCAGATGCCGATCTATATGCGCCTGCCAAAGCGCGGCTTCACGTCGCCAAACAAGGGCCGGCGGGCAGCCTGGGTGAATATCGGCCGGATTTCGAAGGCGATCGCGGACGGCAAGCTCGACGCAAATGACATCACCGAGGCCACGCTGGTTTCGTCCGGTGTCGTGCGGAAGGCGCCGAACGGCATCCGGCTTCTCGCCAAGGGTGACGCGCCGAAAGCGGCAACCATAACGGTCTCGGGCGCGTCGAAGGCCGCTGTTCAGGCAATCGAAGCGGCCGGCGGACAGGTGACGATAACCGCTCCAGCCCCGGAAGCGTCTGAGTAACCTTGGAGCCACGGGTAACAGATGTTTTTCTGTCTGCCCCTTCACAAATCCTTCCCCGCCGACGATCTTGGCGGCACACGTCGTTTTTAACGGGAGGAGTGCCCCGTGGCCTCAACCGCCGAACAACTTGCGCGCAACATGTCCTTCGACAGTTTCGCCAAGGCAAAGGACCTGCAAAGCCGGATCCTGTTCACCCTCGGGATCCTGGTTCTTTACCGGCTCGGGACCTTTATCCCTGTTCCCGGCATTGATCCTGGCCAATACGCCCAGTTCTTCGAGAGCCAGTCGGGCGGTATCCTCGGCAGTGCGAACATGTTCTCAGGCGGGGCGCTGGAACGTATGGGCATCTTCGCCCTCAACGTGATGCCCTATATCACCGCGTCCATCATCATGCAGATGATGGCGTCGGCGTCTCCCACCCTGGAGAAGCTGAAGAAGGAAGGCGAGGCGGGCCGGAAACAGATCAACCAGTATACCCGCTACATGACGCTGGGCTTTGCCCTGGTTCAGAGTTTCGGCATCTCCATCGGCATGGCCAATGCCGGCATGGCGTTGGAGACAATCCCCAACTGGTTCTTCGTGCTGACCGGCGTTGTCACGCTCACGGGCGGCACCATGCTCCTCATGTGGATGGGCGAGCAGATTACCGCCCGCGGCGTCGGCAACGGCATCTCGCTGATCATCTTCGCCGGCATCATCGCCGAAATGCCCAAGGCAATCGCCAATACGCTCTCAACGGCCCGGGCCACCTCGGCCAATGTGGGCTTCATCCTGCTGATCGTCGCGCTGGTGATCGCCCTGGTGGTGTTCATCGTCTTCATCGAACGGTCCCAGCGGCGGCTCCTCATCCAGTATCCGAAGCGCCAGCAGGGCAACCAGATGATGCAGGGCCAAAGCTCGTTCCTGCCGCTCAAGATCAACACGTCGGGCGTGATCCCGCCGATCTTCGCGATCGCCCTGCTGATGTTGCCGCTCACGGCCATCGGCTTCACGGGTGGGAACACGGCCGACCCGAACGCCGTGGCCGCTGCGGGCGATGGGATGGTGTCCCAATCGCTCACCTGGCTGGCGCAGAATTTCTCGCCGGGCTCATGGAGCTATATCATCACCTATGCAGTGCTGGTGGCGTTCTTCTGTTTCTTCTACACCTCCATCATGTTCAATCCGCAGGAGACCGCGGAGAATCTCAGGAAGTATGGCGGCTTCCTCCCTGGTATCCGGCCGGGCAAGAACACCGCTGCGTACATAGACTATGTGTTGACTCGACTTACGACCATTGGCGCTATCTATCTTGTGTTCGTCTGTATCCTGCCGGAACTGTTGCGACGGTATTATCCAGACATCCCCTTTTACATTGGGGGCACATCGCTGCTGATTGTCGTGTCGGTCACCATGGATACCGTCACCCAGATCCAGTCGCACATGATTGCCCATCAATACGAAGGCATGATCAAGAAATCGCGACTGGGAGGACGTAAAAAATGAACCTGATCCTGTTTGGCCCGCCGGCCGCTGGCAAAGGAACACAGGCCAAACGACTGGTTGAAGAGCGCGGATACATTCAACTCTCCACAGGCGACATGCTCCGTGCCGCGCGGTCATCGGGATCGGAACTCGGCCAACGGGTCGCCAAGATCATGGATGAAGGCGGGTTGGTCTCCGACGAGATCGTCATCGACCTGATCGACGAGCAACTGGCATCTCACACGGATGCGCCCGGTTTCATCTATGACGGTTTCCCCCGCACCGTGGGGCAGGCCGAAGCGCTCGATGCCCTGCTGGAGAAGCGCGGTACCGAGGTCCATCAGGTCATCCGGCTCGTGGTCGATGAAGATGCCCTGCTGGAGCGCGTGACCAAGCGGTATCAGGAACAGGGCCGCAAGGACGACAATCCCGAGACGTTCAAGACCCGGCTTGAGAAGTACAATGCCGATACCGCCCCGCTGCTCCCCCTCTATGCAGAGCGGGGCAAGCTGACCGAAGTGGACGGCATGGCCTCCATCGAGACCGTGTCGGCCGGGATCGACGGTGTCTTGACATTAACTGCATAGGTGAGCCCGATTTGCGCCCGATTCATGTTGACGGGCAGTTTTGGGCGGATATAACGACGCACTTCGTTAAGAAGGCTGCCATGCGCGCCTGCGGACCGACCCTCGCTCCGCACAGGCTGCGCTTTTCGGTATTTCAAGGAGAGACGGCCCCATGGCCCGTATTGCCGGTGTAAACATTCCGACCAATAAAAGGGTCGAGATCGCCCTTCGTTACATCCATGGGATTGGCCCGACCAAGGCCCGTGAAATCATCGAATCCGTCGGGATCACGCCAGATCGGCGCGTCGCTGAGCTTAGCGATGCTGAAGTCATCAAGATCCGTGAGACGATTGATGCGGACTATATGGTCGAGGGTGATCTTCGCCGCGAAGTCTCGATGAACATCAAGCGTTTGATGGATCTGGGCTGCTACCGTGGCCTCCGTCATCGTCGCCGCCTGCCAGTCCGCGGCCAGCGGACCCATACAAATGCCCGCACCCGCAAGGGCCCCGCAAAGCCCATTGCCGGCAAGAAGAAATAGGACTGAGACACCATGGCCCGTGAAGCAACCCGGGTTCGCAAGCGCGAGAGGAAGAACATTTCTTCCGGGGTCGTGCACGTGAACTCATCCTTCAATAACACGATCATCACCATCACTGACGCCCAGGGGAATGCGATTTCCTGGTCATCGGCCGGTGCCATGGGGTTCAAGGGATCCCGGAAGTCCACCCCCTACGCCGCGCAGGTCGCCGCCGAGGATGCTGCCAAGAAGGCGCAGGACCACGGCCTCAAGACTGTCGAGGTCAATGTCTGCGGTCCTGGGTCTGGCCGTGAAAGCGCGTTGCGCGCCCTCCAGTCGGTGGGTCTCACCGTGACGTCTATCCGCGACACAACGCCAATCCCCCACAATGGCTGCCGCCCGCCAAAGCGCCGCCGCGTCTAGTTCCCGCCTGAAAAGGCTCCCCGCCGCACCCACCAGGAGTCGCCCGTGTCCGACACCGCCGAAGCCGTCAATGACCGCAACTGGAAAGAGCTGATCCGCCCAAACAGACCGGATGTGATCCCCGGACTGGACTCAAAGCGCAAGGCCAAGCTTGTTGTCGAACCCCTTGAGAGGGGCTTCGGCACAACCCTCGGAAACGCCCTCCGCCGCGTTCTCCTGTCATCGCTCCAGGGCGCTGCTATCACCGGTGTGCAGATTGACGGCGTCGTCCACGAATTCTCGTCAATTCCCGGTGTTCGGGAAGATGTGACAGACATTGTGCTGAACCTGAAGCAGGTTGCGATCGCCATGATTTCGGACACCCCGAAACGCATGGTCCTCCGCGCAACCGGTCCCGGTGTCGTGACGGCGGGCCAGATCGAAGTGCCCGGCGATGCCAAGATCCTGAACACTGACCATGTGATCTGCACCCTGGACGAAGGCGCAACTGTCCGTATGGAATTCACGGTGCAGACCGGGAAGGGCTACGTCGCTGCCGACAAGAACCGCCCAGAGGACAGTCCGATCGGCTTTATCCCGGTCGATGCCATTTTCAGCCCCGTTCGCCGGGTCGGTTATTCCGTCGAAGATACCCGGGAAGGCACTGTTCTGGATTATGACAGGCTGTTGCTGACGGTCGAAACCGATGGATCGGTGACCCCGGAAGATGCCGTCGCCTTCGCGTCGCGCATTCTCCAGGACCAGTTGCAACTCTTCATCACCTTTGACGAGCCACTGGTCGAAGATGCGGGGTCGGCCGAAGAGACCGAGCTGGGCTTCAATCCCGTCCTCCTCAAAAAGGTCGACGAGCTGGAACTGTCGGTGCGCTCGGCCAATTGCCTGAAGAATGATAATATCGTTTATATCGGCGACCTGATCCAGAAATCGGAAGCTGAGATGCTTCGCACCCCGAACTTCGGGCGGAAATCGTTGAATGAAATCAAGGAAGTGCTCGCTGGGATGGGCCTGCACCTTGGTATGGATGTGCCCGATTGGCCGCCTGAAGACATCGAAGGCCTCGCCAAGCGCTACGACGACCACGTCTAGGGCGGCCCAGGCTGAACCGTAACCCAATGGGCGCGTGTGGCGCCCCTGATGCAAGGACAAGACAATGCGCCACCGCCTCGCACACCGGAAACTTGGCCGGACCACGTCGCACCGCAAGGCCATGATGGCCAACATGGCGGCCAGCCTGATCGAACACGAACAGATCGTCACCACGCTACCCAAGGCGAAGGAGATGAAACCGTTCATGGACAAGCTGATCACCCTTGCCAAGAAGGGCGACCTCGCTGCCCGCCGCCAGGCCATCGCCACGGTCCGCAACAAGGACGCGGTCAGGAAACTGTTTGAAGTCATGGGCGGCCGCTATGCTGAACGCCATGGCGGTTATACGCGTGTGCTGAAGGCTGGATTTCGCCACGGCGACAATGCGCCCATGGCGGTCATTGAACTGGTCGATCGCGACCCCGAAGCCCGCGGCAAGGCGGACCGGGAACGCCACGAAGCGGAATTGGAAGCAGAGGCCGCCGAATAGGCGCGTCACACGCGCGAACAACAGAACTGAGCGCCTCTGGCCCACCGCCGGGGGCGTTTTCTATTTCGAATACGAACAAAAGTACGCTCCTCCCCCCCTGAAAACCCTAGCCGGACGGGGGGACGCACGTTATGGCGAAACGGGTGCTAGGGAGCTTTCGAAAGATGAGCCAGACATTCGACACCTTGAAATTTGCCAAGGATGGGCGTGTCGCCACGGTGACCCTCAACCGCCCGGACTCGCTCAACGCCCTTAATGCCGATGTGATGCGGGACATGTCCGAAGTTGCCAGGATCATTGACGAGGATGAGGCCCTCGCCGTCACCATCCTGACCGGGGAAGGCCGAGCCTTTGCCGCGGGTGCAGACATCAAGGAGATGCAACCCCAAACCTTTGCGGACATGTACCTGGCCGACTATTTCGCCGGTTGGGACCGTTTTGCCGCCTGCCGGAAGCCATGGATCGCCGCCGTGAACGGCTTCGCCCTTGGTGGAGGCTGCGAGTTGGCCCTGATGTGCGACATCGTCCTGGCGTCAAACAAGGCCAAGTTCGGCCAGCCCGAGATCAAGCTGGGCGTCACCCCGGGCATGGGCGGTTCCCAGAGGTTGACCAAGGCGGTCGGCAAGGCCAAGGCCATGGACATGGTGCTGACCGGCCGCATGGTGGAGCCGGAAGAGGCCGAACGCTGCGGGCTCGTTTCCCGCATTGTGCCCCATGACGATCTCTTGTCGGTGGCTCGCGACGTCGCCGACACGATTGCCAGCTATTCCATCCCGTCGATCATGGCATCGAAGGAAATGGTGGCCCGGTCCTTGGAGCTATCGACAACGGAAGGCGTACGGTTCGAGCGGCGCCTGTTCCAGGCCCTGTTTTCGACCCAGGACCAGAAAGAGGGCATGGAAGCGTTTGTCGACAAGCGCAGCCCCCACTTCAACGACAAGTAAGCGCCTAACCCGGTTCTGTCCTTGACGGAATCGGTCGTCGGTTTCGCCTCGCTCACGGCAGTTTGGCGATGTCAAACGCCTCCGTTGCGAACGGATACTTGCGCAAAAACAAAGACATAAAGCGTCAGCCTGGAGTGAAACGAAAGACCAACGCTTTAAACCGGTTCCTCCTTCACGTCCTCGAACCGGTCGGCTTGGGCCAGTTGCGGGAACAGGCGCATCCAGAGCCCGGCCGCCCCAATTGCAACGATACCGCCCAACAGCACAGCGCCGACAGGGCCCAGAAAACGCGTGGCGACGCCGCTCTGGAACTCGCCCAACTCGTTCGATCCGGCGATGAAGATGAACGACACGGACGTCACCCGGCCCTTCATGGCGTCGGGCGTGGCCAGCTGGATCAGGGATTGCCGGACGAAGACCGAGATCATGTCCGCCGCGCCATGGATCACCAGGGCCGCGAAGGATAGCCAGAAGATCCGTGACAGGCCGAACACGATGATCGAGACGCCGAACAGGGCCACCGCGCCAAACATCCAGCGCCCCACATTCTTCGACAGCGGATTGCCCGCCAGGTACACCGCAACCGACGTGGCCCCGATGGCGGTTGCGGCCCACAGGAGGCCATACCCTTCCGGGCCGACCTGGAGAATGTCCCGCGCGAACACGGGTAACAGCGCCACCGACCCGGCAAAGAAAACGGCCACCAGGTCCAGCGAAATCGCGCCCAACACGGTCTTGTTCGAGGCCACATAGCGCAGCCCGTCCACGATCATGGCAAGGCCCCGGGCATGGTCCTGTTTCACGTGCGCGGGTGTCACCGCGGTGGCGATTGCCAGCGTCGCCAGGATGCTCATGCCCATGCCAACGCCGTAAACCACGGGCACGCTGATGGTCAGCAACAGTCCCGCGATTGCCGGACCAAGGATCGCCGATGTCTGGTACCCGAGTGAGTTCCACGCAATCGCCTGGGGCAGTTCTTCGCGCGGCACCAGGGTGGGAAACAGGGCGTTCGACGCAGCCGGGACAAACGCGTTGATCACGCCAAAGACGGCGGCTGAGCTGAACATCAGGGCCAGGGCCGCAGGCATGGGCAGCGCCGCGGAAACGAACAGCGCCAGGAAAGCGGCGAAACGAATAATGTGCGCTGTTACAAGGATGTATTTCTTGTTCAGCCGATCCGCAGCCTGCCCGCCAATCAGGGACAGCAGCAGGATCGGTACGAAAATCGTCAACCCGATCAGGCCCGTCAGGAAGGTCGAGCCCCGCTCGTCCCAGCCCAGACCGCCCGCCTCCAGCGGTGTCCGCGCGATGTCGTAAACCTGCCAGGCAAGTGCGACCATCACCATTTGACGCGCCGCCGAGACGAGCTGGCGCATGATCCAGTAGTGCAGGTAGGCACGGTGACGAAAGATGGAGAGCGACGGTGCGAGGGCCATGCGCGCTCCTACAGCATGTTTCGCCGACTGTGTATCGTGCGGGACGGTGCTCCCGGTGTGTTCCAACCCACCTGTGCTCAAGACACCCGGACAAACAGGCTAGACATTATTGATAATCAATATATTTCAAAAGCAGAGCGGGGCGCTGATGAAGAGGATAGCCGTTTGCACACCCATGATTTCACCGCGGGCGACGTGGTCTCCATCCCGTTCGGCATTGGCCTGCGCCACTATGGCGTCGTTACGCTCAAGGGAACGGTCATCTCCCGCTCCAGTCGCCATGAGGGTGTTGTCGAACAGTCGCTCACAGACTTCGCCGACGGCCGGACCATCAAGCGCCACCGGTCCTACAGCAACCGCCATGTCTTCGAGATCGAGGCGAGGGCCCGGCGTGTCATGGGGGCAGACTATGACCTGACGGGCGGCAACTGCGTCCATTTTGTTCGCTGGACCCATCGCCGCAAACCGACGATGACCCAGGTGGCGCGAGGGACGCTGGAGGCGATCAGGGGCATGCTCGGCCCACCGCGCCGCTGATCAGGGTCCCGCCGACACCTTCAGAGAGGATGCCACCTGAAGCAAGTTCGGAGCAAACGCCTCCGTTTGCGAACGGATACGTTCTCAAAAACAAAGACGAAAAGCGTCGGCCCGGCGTGGAATGAAAGATCGGCGCCTTAGAGCCAGCTTGGCGCCACCACGCTGTCGCCGAGAATGTCCGCCATGGCCGGCTGGGGATAGCGCTTCAGGATATCCGCGATGATCCGGTCGGCGACCCGGTCGGCCTCCCGCAACGGCTCATAGGTCCAGCGTGCCAGTGTGCCGTTAAACCAGCGGGCACAGCCCCGATCGATCAGGCTCTGGTGGAAGCTCGTGAACTTCGGGCTGCCCCCGGTCAGCCGCGCGATGTGGACCGGCAATGCGTGGTAGGCCGCATCCGACAGCATGTTGGCGCTGTCTGAGGTGACGATCGCCACGTCCGAAAACAGCAGCCAGGCAAGGTAGGGATTGGGGCCATCGTCGGTGCCAGTCCAGAGGTCTGCGCCCACACGGTCGGCAAACGCCCGCACCCGTTGCACAACTGCGTCCGGGGTCCGCCGCGACGTGGTGATCCGCAGGGTCCACCCCTCCGACGATAGCGCTGCCAGTTGGTCGAGCAGCCGCGTCGCGTCCTCGTCGGTGAACGTATGGGCCTTGGAATCCCCCCCCAGGATCACGACCGCGGTCTGCCCCTGCTCATCGGCCAGGTGGGCGAAATGGCTGGCCGCTTCCTCCTGGTCATCCTGGGAGAAGTGGGTCGGTGATCCCACGGTGGAGATCACCCGGCGCTTGTTCACCCCGTCATGCACCGGCGTCACGATCAGGTCGAACCGGCCCGGCGACATCTTCGGATCAAGGATATGCACCACATAGGTCGCGCCCTTCGACCATTTTCGAACCGCCGCTGAAAATGGCGCTGTCCGCCGGCCTGCACCCACCCATAGCGTCGGCCAGGGTGGGGTGAGGATGGCGCGTTCCACATCGGGCAGGGCGCCCTTGGGATTGAGCCATAGGGACGAGGGCAGCGCTGTCCACGGCTTGCCCGGGGTCAGCGTGATGGGAGTGTCCCGGTGCGCCTGGCCCGCAATGTGCGCCATCCGCATCCATCGCCGCGGCTCTCCCAGGGCCTGGACCACGGAACGGACCTGTGCGGCATTGCCCGCTCGCCCGTCCGAAACGGCCCAGATGGAGGGGCCGAGGGGATGTGTGTCATGATCCCCCTGGCCGCCTTCAAACACCTACTTGAACTCCACCTTCGCAATCTCGTAGGCCTTGGCTCCGCCCGGGGCGGCCACTTCGGCTTCATCCCCTTCTTCCTTGCCAATGAGGGCCCTGGCAATGGGCGATGACAGTGAGATCTTGCCCTGGGCGATATCGGCCTCGTCGTCACCGACGATCTTGTAGCTTTGCTCTTCCTCGGTATCGACATCGATGATTGTCACCGTCGCGCCAAAGCGGACCTTGGTGCCGGATAGCTTCGTCAGGTCGATCACATCGGCACGGGCCAGCTTGTCGTCCAGCTCGGCAATCCGGCCTTCCACAAAGCTCTGGCGTTCTTTGGCGGCATGGTATTCGGCGTTTTCCGACAGGTCGCCATGCTCGCGGGCTTCGGCAATGGCCTGAATAACCGTCGGCCGTTCGACCGACTTCAGGTGACTCAACTCGTGTACGAGGGCCTCATGGCCCTCCGTTGTCATGGGGATTCTTTCCATGGGTACGACTACTCTTGTGGTTTTGTGCCCAAATCGTCGGGGCAAATAGATTTTTGGTCAAGTGGGCAGCATCAGGCCGATTGCAAGGGTGTGACCGTTAGTTCACGGGTGCGCAGCGCAGCGATGGCCTCCACCGACGCCCTGGATGCTGACAAGGTTGTGAAATACGGGATCGACAGCCGCACCGCCGCGATCCGTATGTCCTCGCTGTCCTTCATCGATTGCATCCCCTCGGTGGTGTTGAACACCAACTGGACCTCGCCATTGATGATGGCATCGACAATATCGGGCTTACCCTCGATGACCTTGTTGATGGGGGTGACCGCAACGCCTTCCTCGCCGAGAAAAGCCGCTGTTCCCCGGGTGGCGACAATGTCGAACCCCATTCCGATCAGGGCTTTCACCGGCTCCACCAGTTGCGGCTTGTCACTGTTCTTGACGGATACGAACACAGTCCCCTGCTTAGGCAGGGTCACGCCGGCAGCGATCTGCGACTTCAGGAAAGCTGCGCCGAAATCATCATCCCAGCCCATCACCTCGCCGGTCGAGCGCATTTCAGGACCAAGCACCGGGTCAACGCCGGGGAAACGCTTGAACGGGAACACCGCTTCCTTAAGCGCGATGCGAGAGGGGCGGGCATGCTGCAGGTCGAACGCCGCGAGCGCCTTGCCAGCCATCAGCTTTGCTGCAATCGACGCGATCGGCGCGCCCACCGCCTTCGCGACGAAGGGCACAGTTCGCGACGCCCTTGGGTTGGCTTCCAGCACGTAGATGTCTTCGCCCTTCACCGCGAACTGGATATTGATCAACCCCTGCACCCGCAGGGCCCTGGCCAGTGCAATGGCCTGCTCGGACAACCGTCCCTGGAGCGAGGGCGGCAGTGTGGTCGGCGGAAGTACGCAGGCGCTATCGCCAGAATGCACGCCAGCCTCCTCGATATGCTCCATGATGCCGGCCACATGGACCGCTTCGCCATCGCACAGCGCGTCCACGTCCACTTCGATCGCATCGGAAAGATACCGATCGAGGAAAAGCGATTGGTCGCCCGACGCGGCCATGGCGTCCTTGGCAAAGGCGAGAATGTCCGCATCGCCGCGGCAGATTTCCATTGCCCGCCCTCCCAGGACGAATGAAGGCCGCAGCATGATCGGGTAACCCAGCGCCTGTGCTGCGGCCAGGGCTTCCGCTTCGCTGCGCGCCGTGGCCGAGGGCGCCTGCTTGAGGCCTAGCCCGTCAATGAGTTTGGCGAACTTCTCCCGGTCTTCGGCCAGGTCGATACTAGTCGGCGATGTTCCCAGGATCGGAATGCCGGCAGCGGCCAACCCGTTTGCCAGTTTCAGGGGCGTTTGGCCCCCGAACTGCACGATCACGCCCGCCAGGTCGCCAACCGACTGTTCGACGGCGCAGATCTCCAGGACGTGTTCATCCGTCAGCGGCTCGAAGTACAGCCGGTCGGATGTGTCGTAATCGGTCGAGACCGTTTCGGGGTTGCAGTTCACCATGATCGATTCGATGCCCAGGTCGGCCATGGAAAAGGCCGCATGACAGCAGCAATAGTCGAACTCGATGCCCTGGCCGATCCGGTTCGGACCGCCGCCGAGGATCATCGCCTTGCGCCGCGACGACGGCATGGCCTCACAGGTGCCCCGCACCTCGCCATGGGCCGGCTGCTCGTAGGTCGAGTAGAGATAGGGGGTCGGGCTCTCGAACTCCGCCGCGCACGTGTCGATCCGCTTGTAGACGGGCCGAACACCGAGCCCGTGACGGGCCTCGCGCACGGTTTCTTCGTCCGTACCGGCCAGCGTAGCCAGCCGCACATCGGAAAAACCCATCCCCTTCAGCGCGGTGAACGCAGCGGTTTCCGTCGGCAAGCCGTTTTTTGCCACATGCGCCTCGACCTCCACGATTTCCGCGATCTGGCGCAGGAACCAGGGGTCAATCTTCGTGATCCGGTTCACGTCCTCCACCGTCTCGCCGGCCCGCAAGGCGTCGGCCACAAGGCGCAACCGGTGCTGGGTCTGCTTCGCCAGTCGCCGCATCAACTCGGCATGGTCATCGATCCCCATGGGATCGAGTCCCGAGAGCCCCGTTTCCAGCGAGCACAGCGCCTTCTGGAAGCTCTCCTGGAAGTTCCGGCCGATCGCCATGGCTTCGCCCACAGATTTCATCGCCGTCGTGAGCGCATCGTCGGCGCCGCGATACTTCTCGAAGGCGAAGCGGGGGATCTTCGTGACCACATAGTCGATGGTCGGCTCGAAACTCGCGGGGGTCGCGCCGCCCGTGATCTCGTTCTCGAGCTCATCGAGGGTGTAACCAACCGCCAGCTTGGCCGCGACCTTCGCAATCGGAAATCCCGTGGCCTTCGATGCCAGCGCTGACGAACGCGAGACCCGCGGGTTCATCTCGATCACCACCAGCCGGCCATCCTCGGGGTTCACTGCAAACTGCACATTGGAACCGCCGGTTTCGACGCCGATCTCACGCAGCACCGCCAGCGAGGCGTTCCGCATCACCTGGTATTCCCGGTCCGACAGGGTGAGGGCAGGGGCCACGGTGATGGAATCGCCGGTGTGCACCCCCATCGGGTCAACATTCTCGATGGCGCAGATGATGATGGCATTGTCCGCCTTGTCGCGAACCACCTCCATCTCGAACTCTTTCCACCCCAGAAGGCTCTCATCGACCAGCACCTGAGCCTTGGGCGAAGCGGCCAGGCCGCGGGTGATGATGTCCTTGTACTCATCGAGATTGTAGGCCACCCCGCCGCCGGTCCCGCCAAGGGTAAAGGCCGGGCGGATGATCGCCGGCAGTCCGATCCCTTCAAGCGCATCCAGCGCGATCTGCAGGCCAGCCAACCGATCATAGCCGACCACCTTGCCGGCCTCGTCCTTGATTTCGGGTGCGGCCACGATCGTGGCGCGGGGGTTTTCCAGCCCGATCCGGTCCATGGCCTCCCGGAAGAGTTTCCGGTCCTCGGCCTTTTCGATCGCGTCTGCCCTGGCGCCGATCAGTTCGACACCATGGCGCTCCAACGCGCCGGAATAATAGAGGTCCAGGGCGCAGTTGAGGGCCGTCTGCCCGCCCATGGTCGGCAAAAGCGCGTCCGGCTTCTCCTTGGCGATGATCTTCTCGACGAAATCGGCAGTGATCGGTTCGATATAGGTGGCGTCTGCCAGCTCCGGATCGGTCATGATCGTGGCCGGGTTCGAGTTCACCAGCACGACCCGGTAGCCTTCGGCCTTCAGCGCCTTGATTGCCTGCACACCGGAATAGTCGAACTCACAGGCCTGGCCGATCACGATCGGGCCGGCGCCGATGACGAGGATGGACGCGATATCGGTGCGTTTGGGCATCTTCGGCGATCCTCATCGGCAGCAGGGCAAACGGCTGGTGGGTAGCGGAGATTGGGGGGCCGGGGCAAGCACAATCGATCAACAGCTGCGCTGGCCTTCGATGCTGGCCAGGATCGGTTTCAAGCGCCGTGTACGGAAGGTGCAGTGAAATTGCAGTCTGCTTCTTTTTCGCGTTCAAAGGCTATGACACAGAGGAAGCGATACACAGCGGAACTCCGGCGATGAGCTCCGATAGGGGAAGAGATGGCCAAACTGATCGTGGTGTATCGCCTGAAACCAGGTGTGTCCGCGGCAGCCTTCGAAGCCTGGGCGTCTGGTGTGCCGGCAGACGCCGGTGCAGGCCTGCGCCGTCTTGAGGCCTTCACCACGACCCAGGACAACGCAGTGGCCACCGATTATGTGGAAGTTTACCACATCCCCGACGCGTCATCCTTCGACGCTGCCGACATGCCAGCCCACGTCCACGCCTGCATCATGGGCGATTATGGGGGCGTCGATGGCCAGCCCCAGATCCGTCTCTCCGAAGATCCCAACTGATCGGCGGGGCATCAGACACGTCCTCCGGCCCCGTTATCCCGTGTCGCAGATAGATCACAGCCCGGGCAAAATCCCGCCCCTGTCATCGTGGTGCAACAGAAACGTTACGCAACCGTCACGACCTGCCGGTAGGTGCGCCGCGAATATGCAGCACTTACCTCCCAGGAACGCACCATGAAACGCACGCTCGCCCTGACGGCCTCCGTCTTCGGCTTCGCCTCCCTGGCCACCCCGGCCATCGCCCAGGACACCGAAGACGAGGTCCTGGTCCAGAACACCATCACCGTCACCGTGCAGAAGCGTGAGGAGAACCTCCGCGACGTTCCCGTGGCCCTGACCGCCATCGACAGCCAGGCCCTCGCCGATCTCGGCATTGACGAGTTCGACCAACTCGCCCGCTTCGTTCCTGGCTTCGAAGTCCAGGAGCAGAGCCCGAACAATCCCGGTTTCGTCATCCGTGGCCTCACCTCAGACAGCGGCGAAGCCAATATCGAACCCCGCATCGCCGTCTTCCAGGATGGTGTTTCCATCTCCCGGTCCCGCGGGTCCGTGGTTGAACTGTTCGACCTGGAACGGGTTGAGATCGCAAAAGGGCCGCAACCGACCCTGTTCGGGCGCGGTGCTCTGATCGGCGGTGTGAACATTGTCCAGGCCAAGCCTGAGTTCGATTTCAGTGGCCGCGCAGCGATCGGTGGCGGCAATGAAGGTGAAGTTTTCGCCGAAGGCCACGTCACCGGGCCGATCGTTGAAGATCTGCTGGCGTTCCGCCTTGCCGGCCGGCTACGCGAGCGCGACGGCTATGTGGAAAGCCTCAACCCCAACGAGGAAGACTTCAACAGCCAGGACATGAATGCCATCCGCGCCTCGCTTGCCTTCACGCCCACGCCCGACATGCGCTGGGACCTGATCGTGAACTGGCAGGAGGACAATCCATCGGGCACCAGCTTCAAGTCCGGTGCGTTTGAGCCGGCCCCAGGCGCTTCCACGGCCCCCAACGACCCGGCCAACCTCAACAGTTTCGGCGGTTTCCTCGGCGGCGCGAAGCTCGGCCTGGAGCGGACCGTCACCTCGGGCACCCTGCTGGGCGAATGGTCCATCACCGACGCGATCACCCTCAGCTCGATTACCGGCTACCGTGACATCGACAGCGTCGAAGTCTTCGATCCCGACGGCTTTGGGCTGGAACTCTTCATCTTCGCGGAAGACTACCAGGGCGAGCAGTTCAGCCAGGAATTCCGCGTCAACTATGATGACGGTGGCCGGCTCCGCGGCTTTGCCGGCGTCAGCTACTTTGATGAGGAAGGCGCCCAGGCTGTGCCGCTCACCTATGACGAACGCGCCGTCCAGGCCCTGCTCGCCGGTCTCCTCATACCCCCAACCGTTCCGCCCGTAGAGGCACTGCCCCCGATCAATCTCAACCCGGCGGCAAACGGCCTGCCGCTCAAGCCGATCCACGATGAGATCTTCACCAATTTCGGCGAAACCCAGACCATCGATCTTTTTGCCGACGCCAGTTTTGACGTCACCGACCGTCTGGAAGTCACAGGCGGTGTACGCTGGACGCAGGATGAGAAGGACAGCGCCCTGCGCGTTGAACTCCTGAACGGGCCCAGCAATGTCACCTTCGCCGGTATTTTCGTCCAGCCAACGCTGGATGCATCGGGCGCCCCCACCACCATCAGCGCCAGCGACACCTTTGACGATGTTACCTACCGCGTGGCCGGCAAGTTCGCCCTGACAGACGAGATCAACCTCTTCGCGAACTATGCCCGGGGCCGCCGCCCTGAGGTGATCACCGCATCGGCCGGCAACCCCGCCGCTGGCTTCACCACCCTCGACGCTGAAACCGTCGACAGTGTCGAAGCGGGCATCAAGGGCCTCTTTGCAGGGGGCGACCTGAGCCTCGATGCTTCGATCTTCTACTATGACTATGCCGACTTCCAGACCACCATCGTGGATCCGATCACCGGCCTGATCGAGCCGATCACGGCGGGCGACGCCACCGCCGAGGGCGGCGAAATCCAGGGCATCTGGACACCGATGGACCTGCTGGCCGTCACCGCCACCTACGGCTACACCAAGGCGCGCTTTGATGATGGCGAAGGCCAGTTCCCGGGCAACCGGCTGCGCCTGTCGCCCGACCACACCGCCTCCATTGCGGCCCGCTTCCTCGTCGAGCTGCCCTTTGGCGAGCTGCGGCTGGTGCCAAGTTACACATGGCAGGATGAGGTGTTCTTCGACAATACCGAGCGCGATTTGATCAGCGAGGACGCCTATGGGCTTCTCAATCTCAATGCTGACCTCGATTTCGGCAATGGCTTCGGGATTGAGGCCTATGTGACAAATGCGCTGGACGAGGAATACATCATTGATGCAGGCAATACGGGCGATGCCTTTGGCATCCCGACCTTCATCGCCGGCCCGCCCCGCTTCTATGGGGCACGGCTGAGCTACACGTTCTAGGGGCAGAATACCTCTAACGGGGGGAAGCCCTGGGCCGAATGCCCGGGGCTTTCTTTCTCGCGGCGCCAGCGGCGGGCCCCAAGGACGCGTTTTGAGCAGGTCCCGTTGCTTTACGCGCCCGCCCCGACAATTGTGGTGCGCATTCTTGAGGAAGGACCGCGCCATGTCCCAAGCCGACGTCGACGACAGCCGCCCAAACCGGAACACGTTCACGCGTTTTCTCGACGGGGTCGAATGGCTCGGCAATCTCCTGCCCCATCCGGTGACCCTGTTCGCCATCCTCGCAGGCGGGGTCGTGCTGCTGTCCGGCGTGCTGGGCGGCTTCGGCCTGGCGGTAGAGGACCCAAGGCCTTCGGGCGCGCCAGGCGTTGCCGAGGACGGGATGATCCGTGCCGTCAGCCTTTTGAACGGAGACGGCATCAGGCGGATCTTCACCGGCCTGACCACGAATTTCACGGGCTTTGCCCCGCTTGGCGTTGTGCTGGTGGCGATGCTCGGTGTTGGCGTTGCCGAGAAATCGGGCCTGTTGTCGGCCGCCGTCCGGGCCATGGTGCTCGGCACGCCCCGCCATGTGGTCACGGTCGCGATCGTTTTTGCCGGCATCGTCTCGAACACCGCTTCGGAAGTCGGATATGTGGTCCTGATCCCCCTGGCTGCGGCCATCTTCTACGCGCTGGGCCGCCACCCGCTCGCCGGCATGGCCGCAGCGTTCGCAGGCGTTTCCGGCGGCTACAGCGCCAACCTGCTGATCGGCACGATCGATCCCCTCCTCGCCGGTATCACCCAGGAAGCGGCCCGCCTGATCGATCCGGAATACATCGTGGTTGCCACGGCGAACTGGTATTTCATGGTCGGGTCCACGTTCCTGATCACCCTGGTCGGCTCCCTCGTCACGATCTTCATCGTCGAGCCGCAACTTGGGTCCTACAAGAGCGACAAGGCCGATCCGACCATCCTTGACGACTCCATGATGGCGCCGCTGACCGATAAAGAGCGCAAGGGCCTGGCCTGGTCCGGCGCTGCTCTGCTGGGCGTGCTGGCCCTGATGGCGCTCACACTCATTCCCGAATGGGGCATCCTGCGTAACCCCGAGACCGGCGACCGGATCAATTCGCCCTTTTTTCGCGGCTTTGTCGTGTGGATCCTGATCTTTTTCATCGCCACCGGCTACGCCTATGGCCGGGCCGCCGGCACCATGAAGGGCGACCGGGACGTGATCGACGCCATGGCCGACGCCCTCGGCTCCCTCGGGCTATATATCGTGCTGGTCTTCTTCGCCGCCCAGTTCGTCGCCTTCTTCGGCTGGACCAATCTCGGTGCGATCAGTGCCGTTGCCGGTGCGCAATTCCTCCAGGATACCGGGCTCACCGGCCCGATCGTGTTTCTGTTTTTCATCTTCATGTGCGCGGTCATCAACCTGTCCCTGGGCTCCGCCTCAGCCCAATGGGCGGTCACGGCCCCCATCTTTGTTCCGATGCTGATGCTGATCGGCTACGCGCCGGAGGTGATCCAGGCCGCCTACCGGATCGGTGACAGCACCACCAACATCATCACGCCGATGATGAGCTATTTCGGCCTGATCCTCGCCTGGGCGGCCCGCTACAATCGCGACCTCGGCGTCGGCACGCTGATCGCGATGATGCTGCCCTACTCGATCTTCTTCATGCTCACCTGGTCGGTGTTTTTCCTGACATGGACGTTCGTGCTGGACCTGCCCGTCGGCCCCGGGTCACCCACCTACTACACCCCGCCAGGAGCGCCCTGACCAAAACGAGCCCAAGTAACTGGGTATTCCCGACATTGGCGGAACCGGTCTAGGCTCCAACCGACCCGCTCACCCCAGTGCAGCGTCAGCCACGAACGGGTTGGACTTCCGCTCGGCGCCAAAGGTGCTCATGGGGCCATGGCCCGGCACGAACCGCATCTCATCGCCCAGGGGCCAGAGCTTCTGGGTGATGGAATCGATGAGTTGCTGGTGATTGCCGCGGGGAAAATCGGTTCGCCCGACCGAGCCTTTGAACAGCACGTCCCCAACGAAGGCGAGCCCGCCTGCCCGGTGAAAGATCACCACGTGCCCCGGTGTATGCCCCGGCGTATGCACCACGCCGAACGTTTCCCCGCCCAGGGTCAGCGTGTCGCCATCGTCGAGATACCGGTCCGGCAGCACATTGCGGCTATCGGCGATGCCGTACCGCGCGCCCTGCGCCTCGATATCATCTAGCAGCCACTGGTCCTCCCTGTGGGGACCGATGATCGGCGCACCCGTCCGTTCCTTCACCGCCGTGGCCGCGCCAGCATGGTCGAGGTGCCCATGGGTCAGCCAGACTTCCTTGATCGTGACGCCAAAATGCTCGGCCGCACCCATCAGCTTGTCGATCTCCCCGCCCGGGTCCACAAACACGCCCTCCATGGTCGCCTTGTCCCACACCATGGACGTGTTCTGCTGCAGCGGTGTCACCGGAATGATCCGGATCTCCAGTTTCGGGGCGTTGTCAGTTTGCTCGGTCATGGGCCGACCTTACCCAAGGCCGCGCCAAGTGCAATCATTCGCGCCTGCGCCCTTCCGCTCCATCGGGCGAAGGGCTAAACCGACCTGGACGGGACACAGGAGACGGGCCGATGGGCAGACTGTTGAGCAGCCGCTTCGGCATCATCATCATCGCGCTGGCCGGGCTCGCAATCTACTGGTTCTCCAACCAGCAGGAGGTGCCCTTCACCGGCCGGACCCAGTTCAACACCATGAGCATCGAAGACAGTGCGCGCCTCGGCGCTGAATCCTACGTCCAGATCCTGCAGCAGGAGCAAGGCAACGTCCTTTGCCGCACCAATGCCCGCAGCTGCCAGGAGGGCCAGAGGGAACTGGTCGCCACGGTCAATGAGATCGGCGACAGGCTCGTCAGCGCCGCCATCCGCCATGAGCAGGAATTACTCGACGCCGGCTACAGTTTCACCCCAGTGGCCGACAAGTTCCAGTGGACCTACAATGTGGTCGCCTCCGACCAGCCAAACGCTTTCTGCCTGCCCGGCGGCTATGTGGCGATCTATACCGGCATCCTCGACATCACCGGCAATTATGACGGCCAGGTCGACCTGCGCGACATTGACGATGTCGACAAGCTGGCCGTGGTCATGGGCCATGAAATCGGCCACGCTCTGGCCCACCATGGGGCCGAGCGCATGAGCCAGGGCAAGATCGTCCAGCTTGGCCAGATGGCCGTCGGCCTCAGCATGGGCGACATGTCCATGGGCCAGCGCCAGGCGGTGATGGGCATGATGGGCGTCGCCGCAACGGGGGGGCTCAATGCCTTCTCCCGCCAGCACGAGACCGAAGCAGACAAGATCGGCCTCGAACTCCTGGTCCGCGCCTGTTACGATCCCCGAGAGGCGCCCGAACTATGGAAGCGCATGGGCGAGATCGGTGGCGAGCGGCCGCCCCCATGGCTCTCGACCCATCCCGCCAGCGAAGAACGCGCCCGCAATTTCGAGCTGTGGATGCCCGACGCCATCGCCCTCTACGAACGCCAATGCGGCGCTCTGCGCTAAGGCAAGGTCCCGGCAAACGGTAAAAGCTGCTCCAAATGCGCTTCAGAAACGCTCCGGCCTGGGACCTTCGATCTCGGACAGGTTCAGCTTTTCAACAGCGCGGGTGCGGTGGCCCTCGCGCGCCACGGTCCAAAAAATAGCGGAGAAGGTTATAGGTCAGCATCGTTCCGTTCGCTTGTCTCGAACGATATGCGCTAGGGTCCATACTCAATCAGATCGGCAGAAACTCGCCGGAAATGGACGGAGAAGGAAAGTCCGCGACTGGCTGTTAAAATGGGCTGAGCGGGCCTATCGCCATTAGTCCCAGAGCGGAGGCCCATTTAGCGATCCCGGCTTTTGCATGTAGTATCTGCAAGTGGTGGCAATTGGGGGGCGAGACACGATGCCGGCGACTCTCAAGACTGAAGCGGGACGCGACACGTTCATACAGCTGGCCTATGAATGCGTTCGCCAGCCCGCCACCTGGTCCGTCATGTTGCGCGCCCTGACCGATGCCGTCGGCGCGGAGTGCGCATTCCTCTCCGAACGGGACGGGAAGTCGGCGCGGCTGGCGTTCCGATCTGAAGGCACCTTGACTGGAAAAACAACCGACTATGATCGCTTCTGGGCGCGGCGAGACCCCTGTATCACGCCCGTGAACCGGCTTGGCCGCGGATTTGTAACAACGAACCGACGTGCGGCACCGAACTTCGAGCGTACGGCGTTCAACAATGAATATTGCCGGCCGGCGGGCCGTCTCGAACACCTCGTGATCAACACCTACAAGCAGGGCCACATCCGGAACCAGATCCTGATCGCGCGGCAGCTCGGCGATCGTCTCTATGCCGACGAAGACCTTGATTCCGTTCGGTTCCTTGTGCCCCATTTGCTGCTGGCAAGTGAACTCCGCAAGACCATTGATGCCAATGAGGAGACCCTTGACGTCTTTCGGCACGGCCTCGATGAGGCCAACACGGCGCTGTTCATCTTAACGAAGTCCGGTGTTCTGGCCCATTGCAATGGCGAGGCCGAACGCATGCTGGAGACTGGGGCCGCGCTTCGCCTGGTTCGAGGCCGCCTTGTCGGTGCCGATCGTCTCAACCAGGCCACCCTCGAGGACATGGTGGCACGGGTGTCTAGTGGGTCTGCCGCCAACATGTCTGCGCGGGGGCTGATCCGATCGGAGGATGGTCGCACATGCCTGGCGCGTGCCAATCGCATCATTGCCGATCCTTCGAATGCCGATTTCGTGGTCCTTACGGTTCGCCCCCTCAACCGTGCACCGGCCGAAATTGTGCCCTTACTCGCGCTTTTCGGTCTTACGGATCGGGAAGCTGAGATCGTCGCAGGGCTCGTGGACGGACACTCGGCGGCCGAGCTGGCCAGGCGTTTGACCATACAGGAAAGCACCGTCCGGTGGCACGTGCGCAACGCTCTCGAAAAGCTCGGCGTCCGGACGCTTCGCGAAGCAGCGTTTCTCCTCGGTGTCATCAGCGCCCAAAGCGATCTTCCCCCTCAGAACTGATGGGGGAGCTTGGATCGTCCCGCGCTAGGGTCCACGCCAGACCGGAGGAGGACCACAATGAAACTTTTCGACAGCTTCGGAATGAACCCGCGGACGATCCGTTTCTATCTTCTGGAGAAGGGGATCGATATCCCACGCCAGGAAGTCGATATCCTGGGCGCTGAAAACCGTCAGGCGGATTATCTCCAACTCAATCCGGCCGGCCAGACGCCGGCCCTCGAGCTCGATGACGGCCGCGTGATTTCCGAGACCTATGCGATCTGCGAGTATCTCGAAGAAAAGTATCCCGCGCCATCCCTGATCGGAACCACGCCCGAAGAGCGTGCGGAGACGCGGATGTGGTGGCGTCGGGCCGAGCTGAATATCTGCGTCCCCATGGTGCTCGGATTCTACTATGCGGAGGGTTACGACCTCTTCAAGACTCGGATCCGCTGCCTGCCGGAGGCCGCCGACGGGATGAAGCAACGCGCCCAGGATGGCCTGATGTGGATGGACGGGCTAATGGCCGATCGGCCCTGGATCGCCGGCGATCGCTTCACCATCGCCGATATCTGCCTTTATTGTTATGTCGATCAGCTCGAAGGGGCGAACCAGACGATACCCGTCGAAGCCGGCAATATGATCCGCTGGCGCGATGCGACGCGCGCGCGGGCGGCGGCGCCGGCTTCTGTCTGGCGTGAACAGCCCATGGGCATGCGTGGATGACGGAGAACCCAATGGATAACATTTGGTTTCCACAGAAGTATGTCAGTGGTCCGTGGTTGGCCATCGCGATGACCGGGATTGCGAGTTGTACGTCCTATTCTTCTCAATATGACATTTACACGTCCGAGAAGTATCGATTGGCCAGAGTGACGGCATTGCTCCCTAGTGAGTGCACGATCGGAAACGACGGGATCACCTTTGTAGAAAACGGATATCGCATCGAGATTTTCCGTACTTTTGAAGAACAGACCGATACCGGGTGGTCCACGATTCCGTCCAATTCTTCAGTTGGGTGGGAGAGCCTGACGCTCGGATATGGTACCACCCTTCAAGTTCCAGTCCGCGACTTGGTGGTAGAAACCGAGGCCGTTGCCGGTGAAAGCTTCACAGCCACGTTCGTTACTGGTTCACCAATTTTGGAACCTGGAAACCCATTCAATTATCCGGTTTATAGAAATGCCCAGCTTCGACGCAATCAGAATGGCATTACCGAAAATCGCACAACGACAGTTCGAGAAGTCTATGAGCTCCGACTCACGGGTCAGGGAGAATTTCGAAGAATTCTCGGTTTTTCGATTGATGATGGAACCTACATCACGGTACCCTATTACTCGAGCGATACTAGTTTCGCCAACATAACGGGCTTCACTGCAATTACCGTCGATCCCGAAATTTTAACTTTGGAACAGAATCTTGGTCTGCTTGAAGTGCGGTGTTTTCCTGCATTTAATTAGCGCAAGAACATTGAATCCCAAGGCAAAGAGAAGCGGTTGTGTTTATCACGCAGTTTACCGTGTGATTGTGCTGGAATAGTCTATGCGAAATCTGCTATTGGTTGTCCTGTTGGCTGGGTGCACATCAACGATGACGCAGCCCGCGGGGCCGAATGCCCCTGGAATAGGAGCGGCCATGGACGCGTCGGAGATCTGGTCGCTCGAAGAGACGTATGTTGAAACCCATCTCACGGCGGATACCGTAAAGAGGATCGTATAAAGTCTTGTCTGACGAACGCTTGAGGTGACGACATGATCGAGGCTTACGGTCGCGAAGCGCTGCTCACAGTCCACATATTGGCGGTCATCGCGTGGCTCGGTTTCGGGTTTTTCGAACTCTGGCTCGGTCGTATATTCCTTGCAGACCCCGAAAGCCCAGCTGCCGCGCCGCTTATTCGGATAGTCTATAACTCCGATATCGTCGTTTTCGTCGCCACTCTGACAGCGTTCGCGGCAGGGATCACGCAAACGATCCTCTTCGGTTGGGGCTGGTTCGAAACCCTTTGGCTTGGTCTGAAACAGGGTATAATGATCATAGTGCTTTCGGTCGTAGCGCTCATTTTACCAAGTGCCTTCCGACTCAATGCTCAGATCAAAGCCCTCCCTGAAGGGCCGGGCCCGGCCTCTGTTGAAGTCATCCAAAGCTACCGGCGATTAGAACCATGGTACTGGCTGATGCGGCTGCTCGGGCTCGTCGCGGTCGTACTCGCCGTTTGGAGACCGGTTTGACTGCCGCGCTAATCGACAACTGATCTCCGCAGATGACAATTGTCTCGCGATGGTGATCCCGTCGCGATTGTGGGATCGACTTATGTTTGGAAGTTTGTCGCCGGAGAATGGAAGTTGATGGGCGGCCGCAACGTCCGCCAATAGTCAGCCCTGCGCCACTCAAGTGTCGCCGTTCAGCAGACAGCTACGGGCCAAACGCGGTGACTCTGATCGAGTCTGAAGCCTGGCGCGTCGTGTCCATCACAACTGAAAGGGGTGGCAGGACCCCCAAAGGGACGCCGACACCACACGTGCCCCGTCCGACGATCACCGGTGAAACCCACGATTCCGATGACTTGATGGTTCAGGGGCGAAACTGCACCCCTGCAATTATGTGGTCGACTTGCCGGTTAGGGACGCGGTAAGTTTTGTCTCCTATTTTCGCGCGCAAGTGGTGCGCGGCGATTTTTAGGCTTTACAAAGTTGACGCCTGTGTCATTTTTAACTGATGGACGGGCCCGTGACCAGAACGATCAAGGCTATTTTCTATGTCGGGCCGCTGCTGTTCGGCCTCGGCTTTATCGCCCCGTTGGTGGCCCAGACCATGGCCGCGGCAGGGGTTGATGCCCCGTTCGGCATGTCCCGTCTCAGCTTCGGCATCCTCGCCGGGCTCGCGCTTGGCCTGCTCGCCCAGTATCGGGGGCGGTGGATATGAGCGCGCCTGATCTGTCCAGGTTGTCGGACGCCGATCTCATGCGCCTGGAGCGCGAGATCGCCCGGGAGCACATGGGACATTTCCCCTACTTTGCCGTGTTCTGGGGGTTCTCGAACCTGGCGGTGTGGCTTGCGCTCTGGCCGCTTGTGTTCACCGGCCTTGTCCCGCTCTGGCTCGGCTTCATCGTCGCCACGCTTTGCGTGACCTTGTCATACCTGCCCTCCCACGAGGCCCAGCACGATATCATTGCCCGCCCGGGCGAGCGGTTGCGCTGGCTCAACGAGGCGCTCGGCCATCTCTCCATCGTCCCGCTGATGCTGCCCTACCGGGTCGCGAAGCTGACCCACCTCGAACACCATAAACACACCAACGATCCCATGCTCGACCCTGATTACTCGGTCACCGCGTCGGGGCCATGGTCGGCCATCTGGACGTCGATCCGCAACCGCCAGCCGAGGGTGGACGGTGGGTTGAAGGCCTACCGGGGCACGCTCCAGCGGATCGGCCGGGACGATGTCATCCTCGATGCCGTCGTCTATGAGATCGTGTTTTTCGGGGCCCTGTTCGCCCTCGCCTGGACCGGACACGCCGTGGAGGCTGCACTCTTGTGGTGGCTGCCCCGCCATATCGGGCTCACCTACATCCAGTACTATCTCAGCTGGGCCCCCCACCATCCCGGCAACGAGACCGGACGTTATCGGAACACCCGCAGCTTCCGCGCCCTTCTCGGCAATATCGGTTCGCTGGGGATGCAGTACCATGTGGTCCACCACCTGCACCCGCGGATCCCGCTCTGCCGGAACCCCGCCGCCTATTGGGCGCTGAAACCCGTCCTCGAAGCCCGCGGCGCCAGGGTCGACGCCCTCTAACGCGCCTTCGCCCCATCCATCAGGCCGGCAAACCGCTCGAACACATAGAAACTGTCCTGCGGCCCCGGCGACGCTTCGGGGTGGTGCTGTACCGAGATGATCGGCTTGCCCGCCAGCGCCAGCCCCGAATTGGTGCCGTCGAACAATGAGCGGTGGCTCTCCTCGACCCCCGTGGGCAGGCTGGCCGCATCAACCGTGAACCCATGGTTCATTGACACGATCTCCACCTTCCCCGTCGCCATGTCCTTCACCGGATGATTGGCCCCATGGTGTCCCTGGTCCATCTTCCGCGTCTGGGCCCCCAGGGCGAGCGCCAGGAGCTGGTGGCCCAGGCATATGCCGAGGACCGGGCGGCCGCTCTCGATCAGCGCCGATATCATCGCGCCACACCGCTCGATTGTCGCCCCCGGGTCCCCCGGACCGTTCGACAGCACCACCCCATCGGGCGCCAGCGCCATCAGCGCGTCAAACGAGATATCTCCCGGCACGACGCTCGACCGCGCACCGACATTGGCAAGGTTGCGCAGGATGTTCTTCTTAACCCCGAAATCCACCACAACCACATGGTATTTCGGCTCGACCAGCCCCGGAAAACTGTTCTCGGCGGTCCATAGCCCCTCCTTGTGACCAAAGGGTTCGGTCGCCGCCACCCCGGCGGCCAGGTCCGCCCGTTCAACGCCGCGCCAGGCCCGCGCCTGCGCCACCAAACCCGCCAGATCGATGTCCCCATCCCGATCGTGGGCGATCGCCGCCTTCTGCATGCCGCCCGCGCGAATACGGGCCGTCAGCGCCCGCGTATCCACACCCGACAGCCCCACAATGCCCCGGTCGGCCAGCCACGCATCAAAAGGGACCTCCGCACGCCAGTTTGATGGCGGCGTGACGGGCTCCCGGAATACGGTCCCGACCGCAGCCTTGACAGCCGCCGGTGCGCTGTCTTCGCGGTCGAGGGCCGTGGTGCCAATATTGCCCACATGGGGAAAGGTGAACATCACGATCTGCTCGGCATAGGAGGGGTCGGTCAGGATCTCCTGATACCCTGTCATCGCCGTATTGAAGCAGAGTTCGCCGACGGTGATGCCAGTGGCGCCGACCCCATCACCGGTGAATAGGGTGCCGTCCTCAAGCGCGATGGCACCCGTGTTGCGAGAAGCGGGTTGCATGAATTTTGCGTAAGACATACTTGACACTCTTTCCCGGAAGTTTGCGTCTGCTTAACCTTTGCAGTCGAAGACAGGGGAATAGGGGCTGAACCGGTGCTGCGTCAATTTTTGACGGGGCCAGCAGAGACAGAGACCTGGATGGCGAACGACGAAACGCCTGCGAAATCAATCCTTCGAGAGCGGATCGAAACCGCACTTGAGATCGCAGAGCGTGACAATCCCGACAGTGTGCGTGCGCAAACCCTGCGTTTGCTTGACTGCGCGATTCGCGACCGTGACGTGAGCGCCAGGATCCGTGGTGAATGCGACGGCTGCCCTGAAGACGGTGTGCGGGACGTGGTCGACACCATGGCCGAACAATTACGCGTATCTGCTGCCGAATACGAAGAAGCCGGCAGGATCGAAGAGGCCGAGCGCGAGCGCGACGAACTCGCGATCGTGGAGGCGTTCCTGCCGCAGCCCCTCGCAGGCGAGGACCTCGAGACAGCCGTCCAATCGGTGGTCGAGGAACTGGAAGCGTCGAAGCTCAAGGATGTGGGCCGGTGCATGCAGGCGCTGAAAAGCCGGTTTCCCGGGCAGATCGATCCCTCCCACGCAGGAAAACTCGTCCGCAACACGCTGATGAAACCGGCTGAGCTCTAGCAGCGCGCGCGTGCGTCAGTCCGTACCGCCGATGCGCCTGCCGGCGTCCTACAGGATCAGCACGGCGACGATGATGATTTCTGCGATCAACAACCCGCCCAGCAGTTTCATTTCGAAGCCACTCAGCCCGAAATCGGGAAGCCGTTCGGTATCGATCGTCCAGGCTGGCTTTTTCATGCCGAACAGTTTCAAGACGGAGTTCATGGCGCACTCGCGTGTCAGGGTGATGGGCCACCGTTTCAGGTGCCTCGGTTTGTCAGAGCCGCCATTGACCGGACAGGACATCGCTAAGCCCTTCATCACGGTATAACGCCGAGGTTCACAGACCTTAAACGCATTCCCCTCGAGAGGGTGTGGGATGTGAAATTTCCGCAATTCCGGTCCTCGAACGCTTGGCCGGTGGCAATATTTATCCGACCGACCCTGGACGCAGGATAGGGTTTCCCCATGACTGGGTCGCTTGTTCCTTGCCGCAACGGCAGGTCTCCGCTCTGGGACCGTCTGATCGCCTGGGTCGAGGCCCTGGTGGCGGCTGCCTCACCGGCCGGCTCGGGCCAGCATCCGGTGACGCCCGGTCTTCGCCGCCACGTCCGTCACGCCCTGCGCCAGGCTGAAGGACTGCTGCGTTGGCTCCTCTGGGTCGAGGCAGAGGCGTTTACGCCGCAGCTACCGCCATCCCGCACCGGTTCACGGGCGGCTACTCCGGCGGTGGAGGCGCGCGACCGAACCAGCATCGGTCTCGTCTTTTGCGTGGGCGGCTCTGCCATGTTCGGTCGCCCAGGTCCGGCCACCGGCGCTTGGCCCGGGCCGGCCGGAACGCGGGCCATCGACAATCCATTCGATATTCCTCTGGTGTCGATCTGGCGCGAGTGCCAGCGCCTCGCAGCGCTCGCTGCCACCGTCCAGGCGCCCGGACGGGCCATCCGCCGGCTCGCTTTCCTGCGCCGTCGCCGCAGCGCCAGCGGCGACAGAACGTTGTCTGTCCCGCTACCCCTGAGACCGTTTGCCGGGCCGATGGCCCCCGCGCCCGATGATGACCTGCGGTCCCGGCATCCGGGGCGGGCGATCGAGCCTGAACCCCCACCAGTGCACGCATGAAGTGTGGGCACGCCCGATTTTCTACATCAAATAACGGATCGGTAACTTCCCGGTCCGGCCCTGACGCATACCTATGACTTGTCACGGGGCCGCAGTGGCGGCCTGCCCCTCGAGGAGATCCCCATCCGTTTCCTTGCCTGTCTCCTCATCGCAACCTTCCAGGGTCTTCTCCCGGCCGCGGCATCGCCGGTAAATCTCGAAGCGATCGAACGTCGGATTGACCGGCTGATGACCCGCGAAGACATGGTCGGTCTCGGCGTAGCCATTGTTGAGAATGGCGAGATCACCCTGGCAAAGGGTTATGGCGAGACCGTCCACGGGGGCGGCGTGCCGGTAACCGAAAGCACGGTCTTCCGCTGGGCATCGCTCTCGAAAGGCGCCGCGGGCACATTGGCAGGCCTGCTGGACGATCAAGGGATCATCGACCTGGACGCCGCTGTTTCCACCTACGGCACCAGCCTGCGCCTGCCGTCCAATGCCCACCAGCGTGCAACGCTCGCCGACGTGCTCTCCCACCAGCTTGGCATCGTGCCCAACGCCTATGACACCCGATTGGAAGACGGGCGCGATCCCGCCGATATCCGCCGGGCGCTGGGCGGGCTCACGGCGACCTGTTCCGTGGGCAGCTGCCATACCTATCAGAATGTCGCCTTTGACGCGATTTCAGAGGTCGTCACCCGGCAGACGGGCGATCATTTCGAAACCGCCCTGGAAACACGCCTTTTCGAACCGCTTGGGATGACAACGGCAAGCGCCAGCCGCGCGGGCCTTGCCATGACTGGCGATTTCGCCAGTGCCCATGCCCGGGTCCGGCGCGCCCGCACCCCGCGCCTGGTGTCGGTGAAAGACGCCTACTACCGCGTGCCGGCGGCTGGCGGGATCAATTCTTCGGTGATGGACCTGGCGAAGTATATGCGCGCCCAGATGGGGCTGCGGCCCGATGTGATCTCCGATCGTGTCCTTGCCGAAATCCATGCTCCGCGGGTCCGCACCCTGCGAGAGCGGCGCTACATGAACCGCCGCTATGGCGGGCGCATGACGGGCGCGGAATACGGGCTCGGCTGGCGTACCTATGACTACGCTGGAAACCGGGTCGTGGGCCATCGCGGCGCCGTCGAAGGCTACAGGGCCACGATCCTCTTCGACCCCGACCGCGATACCGGGGTCGCCGTCGTATGGAACTCCCACGCCAGCGCCCCGGTTGGGCTCCAGTTCGAGGTGATGGACATGGTTTATGGCCTGCCGGCCGAAGACTGGATGCGCCTGAACAATGGCGCGTGAGACAGGGACGCCCGGGCGTTACCGCCGCGCCTTGAAAAAAGCCTTCAGCAGCGCTGAAGCCTCTTCGCCCGCAGCCTGGTCCTGCGCCACCTCGGGCCGCCAATGGCAGGTCGGCTGGTCGAAAATTCTCGGTCCGCTCACCACGGCGCCGCCCTTTGCGTCCGCCGCGCCGAAGACGACCCGGCCGATGCGCGCCAGACTGATGGCGCCGGCACACATGGCGCAAGGCTCCAGTGTCACGAAAAGGGTTGCGCCGGTGAGCCGGTAATTGCCCGATCTTCTGGCCGCTGCCCGAAGTGCCACGATTTCGGCATGGGCGGTCGGGTCACAGGATGAAATCGGCCCGTTCGCCCCTTCGCCCAGAACGGTGCCGGTTTCCGGGTCGACGACAATCGCGCCGACGGGCACTTCGCCAGCCTCGGCGGCCGCCCGCGCCAGGGACAGGGCCCGTTGCATCGGATCGATGAGGGCCGCCTTGCCGGTCAAGCGGTAATGTCCTCACCGGTTTCCAGGAACGTCCGCATGGCCGCCATGGCGTCCTCGGTTTTGAGAACATCGAAGAAGCCGTGCCGTTCAGCCATCAGGCCGTCCTCAATTGGCCGCGACAGGGCATTGCGCACCAGGGATTTCGCCATTGCCACCCCGGCTGCACCCCGCGCCTCGAATTCGGCAGCCACCTCAAGCGCCCGGGCCAGCGCATCGGGTGCCGTCTCGTGGACAAGTCCCATCGAAAGAGCCTGCGCCGCATCGACGACCCGCCCCCTCAGGATGAAGTCCAAGGCAGCCGCTTCGCCGATGACCCGCGGCAGGCGTTGGGTTCCGCCACCGCCAGGAAAGATCGAAAGGCGCGTCTCCGGCAAGCCGATCTGGGTCACCGTGCTGTCCGCAATCCGCAGGTCGCTGGCCAGCGCGATCTCGAACCCGCCGCCCATGCACGTCCCGTTGATCGCGCAGATCACAGGCTTCGGTGCGTTGAAGCAGGCATCCTGCAGCGCAACGAAGGGACCGGTTTCGAAGTTCTGTTTCTGCAACGCGCCTGCGGCCACACCCTTGCCCGCCTGGACGATTTCGGAGACATCGAAATGGCGGACGAATACGTCATCGGTACCCGTCAGGACAATCGCCCGGATACCGTCATCGCCGGCAGCATCGCCGATCGCTTCGGCCAGCTTGATCGACCCTTCTGCGGTCATGTAGTGCCGGGGCGGGTTGCCATAACGGATGAGGCGGGTACGTCCTCGGGTTTCAGTCGTCACGCTGGCCATGGGGCTTCCTCCAGTTTTCATGAAACTGTGACACCAGATCGTAAGGAAGGCGAGACCCCGCCCATGCGCATCGTTGCCGGCCAGTTCAAAGGCAGACCCCTGGTGACGCCAAAGGGCCGCAGCACCCGTCCCACCTCCGACCGGACCCGCGAGGCGGTGTTCAATGTCCTCGCCCATGCCGCTTGGGCGCCCGACCTCAAGGGCGCCCGGATCATCGACCTGTTTGCCGGCTCTGGCGCGTTGGGTTTTGAAGCGCTCTCAAGGGGCGCTAGCTTCTGTCTCTTCGTTGAAACCGACCATGCCGCCCGCGGTGCGATCCGCGGGAACATCGATGCAATGTCCCTGTTCGGCGTCACCCGGATCCACAGACGTGCAGCGACCGACCTCGGCGCCAGGCCCGCCGGTGTCGGCGCCCCGTTCGATCTCGTCTTCCTCGACCCACCCTACGGCAAGGACCTGGTCGCCCCGGCGCTCGACAGCCTCAGGCTTGGCGGTTGGCTCGCAGGCCACGCCGTCGCCATGGCCGAGACGGGTGCCGATGAAACCCTCATCCTGCGAGGGTGGGACATCCTCGACACGCGGCACTATGGCGCCGCTTGTGTCCGGTTTCTCCGCATGGGCGACCAACCTTCATGAGAATTCATCCTACACGCCCCACGCTGTGCTAGAATCCGGTTACTGGATAAAGACACTGTCGAGTTGGACGAAACAGGCACGGGATTTTCGACGATGACTGATATCACCTTCGAGGAAGCGGCACCGATTGCGATCACCAATGGGCTCGGCGCTGCCGCTGGATTCGATTTTTCCCGCGTCACCACCGAGGGGGATGATGTTGAAAACGGCACGGCCGACGATGACGCGATCTCCGGTCTCGGCGGCAACGACACGATCAACGGTTTTGCCGGTGATGACACACTATTCGGCAATGCTGGTAACGATACCCTCATCGGCAGCGGCGGAGACGACCAGCTTTTCGGCGGAACGGGCAATGACAGTGCCTTTGGCGGCGCCGGCGACGATACGATCGACGGCGGGACAGGCAACGATACGTTGCAAGGCAGCGACGGTGAGGACACCATCCTCGGCGGTGATGGGAACGACGTCATCGCGGGGGGCGGCGACAAGGACATCCTCAACGGCAATGACGGCGACGATACCATATCAGGCGGCGCCGATGATGACACCATCCAGGGCGGTGGCGGCAATGATATTCTCCGCGGCCAGTCCGGCGATGACAATATCGGTGGCGGCGTCGGAGACGACCAGCTTTTCGGCGCAGCCGGCGAAGACCTGCTGGATGGATCCACCGGAGATGATCTGCTGAACGGTGGCGCTGGCGATGACACGCTGCTTGGCGGCAACCAGGACGATACGCTGCTCGGCCAGCGCGGCGACGATATCCTTGATGGCGGCCGCAACCGGGACATGCTGTTCGGTGCGCTCGGCGACGACGAACTCTTCGGTGGCCAGGGCAATGACGAACTCTTCGGCGGTGGTGGCGACGATGAGCTTTTTGGCGGCGACAGCAACGATATCCTGCGCGGCCAGGGCGGAGACGACGTGCTGGCTGGCGGGAATGGCAATGACCAACTCTTCGGCGCCAGCGGCATCGATCTCATGAATGGCGAAGCGGGAAACGATATCCTGAACGGTGGCGGTGATAGCGATGCGCTGATTGGCTTTCTGGGGTCCGATACCCTGCTGGGTGGGCAAGGCGACGATGTCCTCGCTGCCGGTGAGGGCACTATCACCATGACCGGAGGCGCGGGATCCGACATCTACGGCTTCCTGTCCACGTCAACCGGCAACCATACCGTTACCGATTTTTCTGCCGGTGAAACGGTCCTCCTGGTTGGTTTCGCATTCTCCGACGCCGACGGTGCGGCGAGCGCGTTCACCCAGAACGGCGCGGATACGGTGTTTGTTTCAGGTGGCGTCCGGATCGATTTCCTGAATGCCGACCGGGCCGACGTCCTTGCCGGGGTCGAAACGTCGATCGAGACCGTTTTGGTGCCGTTACTCGACGAACTGGACCTTGACCTTGAAGACCTTTTACCCGGCGATCTGGATATTCCAGACGGTCTGCCACTGCCGGACCTGCCATTTGGCGAGGCCATCGAAGCCGATAGTGACTGGATCGAGATCGCATAGACCCCCATGGCCGCGCCGGAGTTCAGCGGCGCTACGGCCCAGCGCGGATCGTCACGGCGCCAGCAGGGTCATGAGGGTCCAAACCACCCCAACAGCTCCCAGGCCAACGGCGACGGGGACTGTGATCCAGGTCCTGTAGGTTTGCGGTGTGGGGGCGGTGAAGATCGTCCGGTGGGCGGCGGCTGCGACGACCAGAACGCCAGTGCCGACAACGATCTGCGCGGCTTCGACACCCAGATTGAACCCCAAAAGGCCGGGCCAGAAAACGCTGCCATCGGACGACGCCAGCGAAAACGCATTCGCAAAACCCAACCCATGGAGGAGGCCGAAACAGAAGACGAGTCCGGGCCGCCAAGGGGGCGGTTTCTTGAACACCAGTGTTTCGGTGGCAACGGCGGCGATGCTCAGCGTGATCAAAGGCTCAACGATCGCAGGCGATGGGGCAATCAGGCCGCCAGCGGCCAGGCCCACGCTGATGGTGTGGGCAATCGTGAAAACCGACACAAGGCCAATCCTCTGGGGCATGGTTTGCGCGGCCAGGAATAGGGCAATGATGAAGAAGATATGATCCAGTCCGCTGGGCAGCACATGGTCCCAACCCGCGGCAAAAAAAGCGGCAAGTGCGTCGAACAGGCCCATGGACGGGGCGTTGCTGGCCAGGCTCTCCAGCGTCCATGCTCCGACCGCGCCGTCCCGCTCCAGTCCGGCGAGGGCGTCACAGAGCACGGGGTCCATGCCCGAATCTGGACCGCAGATGTCGTCTTCCGGGTGTGCCGATGCTGTGGCCCAGATGGGCGCGACCGAGACCGCCGCAATCAGGCCGACGATTAGAAAGGAGCGCTTACCGGAAAGGCGAGAAATTGGGATGTTGATGCGTCTCGTGGCCAGCTTGATCATGGGCATGCGCATGGACGGCATGGCCCCCATGGTCAACGCCGCCATGGGTGTGGGGCAGGGGAGCAACAAGCAGGATCACACCAGCGGCGACACCTGCACCCAGTGCGCCCAACCCGCCTTCATCATGGCGGTCAGGCGAATATAGCGGGGCCAACAGCGCGCCGAGCGCCACATAGAGGAGGAGGCCAGCACTCAGCGCAAACAGCGCCGGGACGAGTTCAGGACCCAGCAGCGCGATGACGGAACTGGACACTGCGGCACCGAGCGGCGTCGTCAACCCTGCTGCGAGGAAAGCGGCCATGGCCGAACGGGCCGGCGAAAATCCAGCTGCAGAAACCAGGGCGAAGGCGACGAACGCTTCGGGCACTTCATGGAGGATCAGGGCAGTGGCGGTGTAGATCCCTGAACTGAAACTGCCGGCAAAGGTCACGCCGTAAATTATGCCGTCCAGAAAACTATGCAGTGCAATCGCGACCAGTGGTGATAGGGCGACAATGGCAGAATGCCCTTGGCCGCCACCACCGCTCGTCGCGCGCTCACCTGCTCGCACCCTACCGCCCGATGCCGCGGCCTTGAGCGCCCCCTGCAGAAGAAACGCAAACACAAACCCCCCAGCGATCATCATGGGCGCAAAGCGACTGGAGGCCAGTGCCTCTGGGGCAATGTGGAACGCTACCAGGGTCAACAGCAGACCACCCGCCATGATTGAAAGCGGCCGGGATACCCTCTGGAGGCGCGCCCCCACGAGCGCGATGCCAATGAGTGCAACAGCAGAGAGGCTGGCGGCAATCAGGCCGAAAAGGATTGCGTTGTTGGTCATTGAACCTCTAGTTCGCCCAGGCTTTCATTAAGGTTGGGAGAGTGGCACACCCGCCTTCGGTCGCTATCTGCGGCGCTGTTGTAACACTATATCATTTAGCGCTGTTGTGAAGTAACCTCGCGCCGCAGAACTTGTGAATTTGGAGGATCCCTTGAACACGCTTTCTTCTTCTGCCGTTCGAACCCTGGTCGTTGCCATGGCTGGTTTTCTCACCGTTGCAGGTGCGGCTGCGGCGCACGAGACCACAGACAAGGGGGCGTCAGAAACCGCCGAGTCCGAGGATGCTCACAGCCATGACCACGACCATGACCACGACCATGACCACGACCATGACCATGACCACGCCGGCGGCAGTGTGCACGTCCATGGCTTGGCGAATGCGTCGATCGCCGTGGATGGTGACACATTGAGCATTGGCATTGATACGGCGCTGGCGAGTATTGGGAGCAGCGAACGGGAACCCGAGGACGACGCGTCGCGTGAGGCCATCTCCGCCGCCCTCGCGCCGTTTGCCGATCCATTCCATGTGGTCAGTTTACCAGACGCCGCCGATTGCGCGCCTGGCGAAGCAGACGTCGGTACCGATTATTCGGGCGGACCGGGCAACCTTGTTGCAGACTATACGCTGACATGCGGCGACATTTCGGCCGTAACAGACGTGGATTTCGTGTTGTTCAGTCACTATGCAGATACCCTTGAGACGATTGAAGCGGTCTGGATCGACGAGGCGTCCCAGTCGTCCGCCACGTTGACGCCAGACAGCCGGACAATCTCGCCCAACTGATCAAGGCGGCAAATGCATGGCAGGTCCCGCTGTCGAGATTGAAAACCTTCGGTTCGCCTGGTCCCGCAAGGGGCGAGACGTACTGGATATCGATCGATTAACGGTCCAGTCTGGAGAGCGCCTGTTCCTGAGGGGGCCGTCTGGGTCCGGCAAGTCAACGCTTCTGGGCCTTATTTGCGGAATATTGGTCCCCGACACAGGATCGGTGCGGGTTCTCGGCGAGGACATGTCGGCATTGACCGGGGAGGGCCGCGATCGCATGCGGGGCGACCGGTTGGGTGTCATCTTCCAGCTTTTCAACCTGGTGCCCTACTTGTCCGTTGTGCAGAACGTTACCCTGCCGCTTCGGTTTTCCCGGCACAGGCGCGCCCAAATTGGGGGTGACGCAGGAGCGGAAGCCGAGCGGCTGCTCGGCCATTTGGGCCTAAGTGACCCGGCAATCCTCAAGCGTAAGGTCGTTGACCTTTCGGTCGGCCAGCAACAAAGGGTTGCAGCGGCGCGCGCACTCATCGGCTCGCCATCGCTGGTGATCGCGGACGAGCCGACCTCCGCTCTCGATACCGAAGCCCGCGACCGATTCATTCACCTGCTGTCGGAAGAAGCCGCGCGGTCGGGGGCGGCCCTGCTGTTCGTCAGCCACGACCCGGCGCTTGCGGCCCAGTTCGACCGGGCACTCGACCTGCCGGTAATCAACGGGGCGATTTCTGCGGAAAGGGCTGCCTGATGGGCGCGATCTTTTCGTTGGCCTGGCGCAGCCTGATCAACCGGTCAGCGTCTGCGATCCTGACCGTGTTGGCGATTGGTCTGGCTGTCGCTCTCTTTCTGGGGGTGGAGAAGACGCGATCGGGCGCGAAGTCGGGGTTTGAATCGACCCTGTCAGGCACTGAACTCATCGTCGGTGCGCGTACGGGAACGGTCAATCTGCTGCTCTATTCGGTGTTCCGCATGGGGGATGCGACGGCTGAAGTCTCCTGGCAAACCTATGAGTGGCTCGGCGACAGGGAGGATGTCGCCTGGACTGTTCCGTTGTCGCTTGGCGACAGCCACCGGGGGTACCGGGTCCTGGGCACGACGGCCGAGTATTTCGAACGGTACAAGTATGCGGGCGGAGAAACCCTTCGCCTGGCAACGGGCGAGCGGTTTGCTGATCTCTTCGATGCCGTAATTGGCGCAGACGTCGCAGCAGCTTTGGGATATGAGATCGGGAGCCCGCTGGTGCTCACCCATGGGCTGGGTAGGGCTGGCTTCAGTGACCATGACGACAGGCCATTCAGGGTTTCAGGCGTCCTCGCCCGGACGGGCACACCGGTCGACCGCACCATCCATGTGTCCCTTGAGGCCATCACGGCGATCCATGTGGGTTGGGAAACCGGGTCGCGCAGCCCCATGGCAGATGCGATCACTGAAGACATGATCCGTGGGTTCGACCTCACCCCGCGCACCGTGACAGCCATCATGGTGGGTCTGGAACGGCGCGGGACGATCCTGCGGACCAAACGGGCAATCGACACCTATCGAAGTGAAGCCTTGATGGCGATCATCCCAGGCCAGGCGCTGGCCCAGTTGTGGGAAGTGACTGGCGTGGCAGAACGGGCATTGATCGCCATTTCACTGTTCGTGGTCGCTGTGGGGCTTGTTTCGGTCATGACGTCGATCCTTTCCAGTCTGAATGAACGCAGGCGGGAAATGTCGATCCTCAGGGCAACGGGCGCGCGACCCGGCCACGTCTTCTTCCTGCTGCTTGCCGAAGCCGGATTACTCGGCTTTATCGGGGCAGCCCTTGGCGCTGTTTTCTTGAATGGCGGGCTTGCATTGGCGCGGCCATTCCTCACCGAGGCTTACGGCATCACGCTTCTGGGAACGGCGCCGAGCTTGCTCGATGTCTACACGGTTTTCGCGGTCACGGGCGCCGCCATCCTCATGGGACTGGTGCCGGCCTGGATTGCACTCAAGCGATCGTTAGCCGATGGCCTGACGGTTAAACTATGATTTTGCATCGCTTATGGCATAAGTTGATAGGACATCTGGAGACAGCCAATGAGAGCGAGCCTTTCAGCCCTGACATTCGCCACGATCCTGGTCACTGCGGCCTGCGGTGGCGCTGCGAATTCCGAGCCGTCACCGGCCGGACCTGAGACCGAGAGCACCACGCTGGCGGAGGCGGGCGCTGCGGCTGCGAAAGAACAGGCTGCGGTGAATGCCAGGGGCGCGCGGGAACTCGGCTGGGAAGAACTCATGCCCGAGGGCGAAGAGGAAAAGCTGTTTGAACTCTACCAACAGCAAATGGCCATGCTGTATTCTGGCGGGATCGTCGAAGGATCGCCGCAGGATGTGGCAAAGCAGTTCGGCACATTCAACACGGTTCCGGAGCTTGACGGTGTGAAGGTCCGCATTCCTGGCTACACGGTTCCGTTCGATTTTGGCCCCGATGCGGAGATCCGAGAGTTCCTGCTGGTTCCCTATTTCGGGGCTTGCCTGCATGCACCGCCGCCGCCGCCCAACCAGACGGTTTTTGTCGAGACCGAAGACGCGATCACGATCAAGGACCTCGCCATGGCGGTTTGGATTGAGGGGACGCTGCGCACCCAACGCCAGGACACGGACCTGGCTGGCGCGGCGTACACCATCGAAATGCACCGGATCGAAGAGTATGAGTATTAAAGCAAGTTCGGAGCAAACGGAGAACGTTTGCGAACGGATACTTGCGCAAAAACAAAGATCTGAAGCGTTGGCCTGGCGTGAAACGAAAGACCGACGCTTTAGGCAGAAGGGTCTGGGTTGACCGCGGCGGTTTGTGAACCGAGCCCGTCAACGCCGATATGGCTTGCTGACCCATGCTCCCGCCGGCCTTTCGACCATCGACAAAAAAGAAGGGCAGCCCAACGGACCGCCCTTCCACACTCTACACTCACTCTACTGACACTATATCTAGCGCGGTTTCGCTAACAGATCACGAATTTCTTCCAGCAAAACCTGCTCTTTTGGCGGTTCTGCCGGCTCTTCAGGCGCGTTTTCCTCAGCTTTCTGCAATTCGTTCATCCCCTTCACGATGAAGAACATCGCAAAGGCCACGATGAGGAAGGAAATGATCTCGTTGATGAAGTTGCCATAGCGGATCGCGACTTCTTCTGACACGATCTCTCCGGCTGCGTTGATCTCCGCGGGTTTCAACACGGCGGTGAGCTGCGAGAAGTCGACGCCGCCCATCGCCAGACCGACCGGTGGCATGATGACATCGCCGACGAGTGATTTGACCACCGTCGCAAACGCGCCGCCCAGTATGAAACCCACAGCGAGGTCGACGAGGTTGCCCTTCATGGCAAACTCTTTGAATTCCTTGAACATTGCGTTTTCCCTCAAGCCTTGTTGGTCTCCCTGAAAAGCGGGATTTCAGGATGTTGGCAAGTCCGCGCTGCACACGGGAGCGCCATGACAGGCGATGGGTGAAACCGGCCATGCGAGCCACGTTTCCTTATGGCGCTGACGCGCTGATCTTTCGTTTCACGCGCTGGCGTCGCTTTGGGCCCCTTTGTTTGGGACCGTACCTGTTCGCAAACGATCCCGTTTGCGTCAAACCCGCTCCAGGCCCAAGCGCGGGTTACCGCGCTTCCGGGTCCTCGCCATTGTTCACGCGGGCCCGAAGGTCCTTGCCGGCCTTGAAGAACGGAACGGATTTCTCGGGTACGCTGACCGCTTCACCCGTGCGCGGGTTGCGGCCTGTTCGTGACTGGCGCTGTCGCACCGAAAATGCTCCAAATCCCCGGAGTTCGACCCGCTCGCCCCGGGCAAGGGCATCCGAAATCTCGTCGAGGATGACGGCCACCACCCGTTCGAGGTCATCGGGGGGGAGATGATCGTATTTCAGCGCAAGCTTGGCGACGAGTTCAGAGCGTAACATACCGTTGTTATTACACGAATTTGCGGCGGGAACGATAGTCCCCGCCGCAAAGGCTTACGCGTTTTTTAGGTTGCTGGCACCAGAAAGGCGCCAACACAATCAGCCATCGAGCAAATCGTTCGCCTGATTGATCCAGTCGCCTTTCTCGAACTTGCCGGAAATACTCAGTTCCTCTTCGAGTTTAGCCACCTCTTCATCGCTCATGTCTGCGATTTGCTTGAGTGAGGTGATACCGGCGGCAATGAACTTTTTCTCAAGGGCTGGTCCGACACCGGTCAGCCGCTTGAGATCGTCATCCAAGGTGCCTGAGGCGTTGTCTGCGGGACCCGCGCCGGCACCGTCTGTATCCTCGCCGCCGGAGCTGGCAAGGGCCGCGCCGAGGATATCGCCGAGCGAAGCCCCACTGTCAGCGGACCCGTATTGTGCGACGGCCTCCTGCTCTTCGGCAATCTCGAGCGCCTTGATAGACAGGGAGACCCGGCGAGACGCCTTGTCCATCTGGGAGATTTTGGCATCGACCTTGTCGCCGACCGCAAAGCGTTCGGGACGCTGTTCGGACCGGTCGCGGGAAAGGTCTGAGCGCCGAATGAACGACTTCATCGGCGGATCGCCGAACTCCACCTCGATCCCGCCGGACGCCACCTCGGTGACGACACACGTGACGATGGTACCGCGGCGTACTTCGCCCCCGCTCAGGGGATCGCCGCCAAGCTGCTTGATACCCAGGGAGATCCGTTCCTTGTCAATATCCACGTCGAGGACCTGGGCCCGCACCATGTCGCCCTTGTTGTAGGCCTGAATGGCTTCTTCACCGGAGCGGTCCCAGGCGATGTCGTTGATGTGGACCATGCCATCCAGCTCTGGGCCAAGGCCGACGAACATGCCGAATTCGGTGATCCCGCGTACTTCGCCTTCGACTTCGGTGCCAACCGGGAACTCGGCCATGAAGGCTGACCAGGGATTGTCCTGGGTCTGTTTGAGACCGAGCGAAATACGGCGCTTTTCCGCGTCCACATCGAGGACTTCGACTTCCACTTCCTGGGAGGTCGAGACGATCTTGCCAGGATGGAGGTTCTTCTTGGTCCAGCTCATCTCCGAGACGTGGATCAGGCCTTCGACGCCATCTTCCAGTTCGACGAAGGCACCGTAGTCAGTGATGTTCGTGATCTGCCCGGCCATGCGCATGCCGATCGGATATTTTGCATCGACGCCGTCCCATGGGTCGCTGTCGAGTTGCTTCATACCGAGCGAAATCCGCTGGGTGTCGGGATTGATCTTGACGATCTGGACTTTCACCGTGTCGCCAACGCTGACGACCTGGCTGGGATGATTGATCCGCTTCCAGCTCATATCGGTGACATGGAGAAGGCCGTCGATTCCGCCCAGGTCGACGAATGCACCATAGTCGGTGATGTTCTTGACCACGCCCTCGCGGGTATCGCCTTCCTGCATGTTGCCAACGATTTCGGCCCGCTGTTCGGCGCGGCTTTCTTCGAGGATTGCGCGGCGGGACACCACCACATTGCCGCGCGGGCGATCCATCTTGAGGATCGCAAAGGGCTGCACCTCGCCCATTAGTGGGCCGACATCACGCACCGGCCGAATGTCGACCTGCGAACCGGGAAGGAAGGCGTTCACGCCACCCAGATCGACGGTAAACCCGCCCTTGACCCGCCCGACAATCGCACCTTTCACAGGCTCGGACGCATTGAACGCATCCTCAAGCTTGACCCAGCTTTCTTCACGGCGGGCCTTCTCCCGCGACAGGATGGCGTCACCGAGGGCGTTTTCGATCCGCTCCAGATAAACTTCGACCAGCTGGCCAGTCTCGGGCATGTCCGTGTCCTGGCCGAACTCCTTGACCGGGATACGGCCTTCGGTTTTCAGGCCGACATCGAGAATGACGAAATCGTTTTCGATCCCGACGACGGTGGCGGGGACCACCTTGCCTTCGGTCATGGCATTCGCGGCGGCGCTATCTTCGAACATTGCCGCGAAATCGTCGGTAGAGGGATTGAGGGTTTCGCTGGTTTGCATGGGGGCTCCGATAGCCAGAATACCTGGCGGGCGCCCATCACAGCAAGCGCCCGTCCAGCGTCACTGGCGGGTTTCAAAAGTAGGTCTCGTCGATGCAGTCCGTTGGATTTAGTCAGGGCGCCAACCGGCACGCTGCTAGGGACTACGGTGTCTCTTTCCGAGCACGCGCTGCATCGATGATCGCACAAGCTCGCTCAACTGCCGCGTCTATAGACAGACGGGACGTATCGATCAAGTCGGCATCGGCGGCTTTTGCCATTGGCGCGTTCGGTCGGTTGCGATCGCGCGCATCGCGTTCCTCGAGACTGGCGATCATCGTGTCGAGGGTGAGGCTCTCTCCAGAGGCTTCGAATTCCTTGAGCCGCCGCGCTGCCCGTACCGCCACGTCGGCATCTATCCAGAGTTTCACATCGGCATCGGGACAGATCACCGTGCCAATATCCCGGCCGTCCAACACCGCACCACCCGGTTGGGCCGCAAACGCTTGCTGGAGTTCGAGCAGCGCATCGCGTACCGGTTGGATGGCCGCGGCCTTGCTGGCGGCCTGGCCGGCTTCCCGGGTGCGGAGCTCTGCCTCGTCGAAATCGTTGAGGCCGAGAGAGCGGGCAACAGCAGCCATGGCCGCGGCGTCACCGAAATCGACGCCTTGTCGCAGGGCCGAAACGGCCGTCGCCCTGTAGAGCCGGCCGGTGTCCATATGCGGCAGTCCATACCAGGCGGCTACCCGCCGGGCGATGGTCCCTTTGCCCGAAGCCAGCGTGCCATCGATTGCGATAATCATGGAGCGCGGGTGGGCGAGCCCTCAGGCAAAGTCAAGTCGCCCAACCCGGGTCGCTCGGCACCGGGGGGCACCGAGATTGCACGTCGTCGGCCGGAGAGGCCCGACATTAAAACGTGGTAATCGGTGATTTCGGGACCGAGAGGCGCCCGGTGAACCTGCTACAGAACACCCTGTGGGAGCGTTGCAGGATGCTTGAAAGCTGGATCAGGTCGATCACGTCGCCGGGCATGGCCGGCTGGACGGTCTGGGTCATGCGCGGCCTGTGCGTGCTTGTGGTGGTGGTTGGCTGCGTCCTGGCGGCCTATGGCGCATCGCTTCCGCGTCTGCCCGGTCCGGTGACGCTGGTCTGGTTCGTGATGGCGGTTACGATCTCTCTCTACCTTGGCCAGGTCTTCCATACGGCGAGCCGCAGGGTTGCCCAGCGGGCGCGCGATCTCGAAGCAGAGCGGGTCTATGACGCCATCCGTACCGGCACGCAAACAGGTGCATTCATCCTTTACTTGAGGCCGTTTGCCTCGACCGATGCCCTCGCCGATCAAAGGGTTTCCGCCGTCCGCATGGGCCAATCCGGGCTCGTGATTGGTGCGGACCGGTTGGAGTTCGAGGGCGATATCCAGTCATCGGTCGGTCGGTACGCGCCCATGATTGCGCTCGGCGAGCCGCTGGAGCACGAAGGCGCAGGCCGCATCGCTGTGCCAGAGGGGCAGTGGCAAACGTCGATTGAAGCCCTCATGGACGCGGCCGCCCTGATCTTGCTTCTTCCTTCGCCGCGGGCCGGGACGCTCTGGGAAATCGATCAGCTAATCGCGAACGGACACCTGGCGAAAACCCTGATTATCGACCCGCCGAACCACAGGTCGTCGCGTGACGATTATGATCCCGTGACCGAATGGTGCGGGGTGCAGATTGCCTTTGCCCAGCGCGGCCTGGCCCTGCCGGACGATCACCGCGAGGGGCATATCCTGACCTTTCCAATGGGAAAGGGGCTGGTGACTCACATCCCAGGCGGCCTTGACCTCGCCGCCCGTCTCGGGGCTATCGTCAAGGAACGGCTGGACCAGCACGGGACCGGTCCTGGCGCTTCGGCGCCGGCTTAGGGGAGCGTAGAATGCGTGGACTATCCAGCGCGGTCTTGTCTTTGGCTGCCATGGCCCTTTCGAGCCTGACGACGTACCTCACCTTTTTCGATGCCCGCTATACGCTGACGGTGGCCACTGCCGATGTGGCCGTTCGCATGCAGACGAGTGGAGGCCGAGATGCTGAGGGAAACCGCAGTGCGACCTACCAGTACTGGCCGACCTTCAACATGGTCATGTCGAACCGGGGGACCCGGGCGCTCGTGGTTACCGAGATCGAGCTGCTCAAGAGCAGCGATATCGAGCGCTGCGTGGTCGATGACGAGAACAGGATGCAGCGCTACTTCCAGGGCGGTCTCTTCGACACAGTCATCATTGAGCCGGGGACGGTCTTGCCGAAGGAGTTGGAGTTCAATCTCGACCGGATAGCCGTGGAAGCGGGGCCCGGCGAAACGCTTGCGCCGCAAGCCGAAACGGCTCTTTTCTGTGCGCGCTACACGGTATTCGATCCCAATGGTCGCCGCCATGAACCGCTTGCACCGGTCTTGACGATCACCCGCGGGTTCGAGCCCGCCGAGGATCCTGAGGACTCTCCGGACGGCACCTTGGACGTGGACTACCCGAAAGGCGCCACAACACTTGTCCGTCGCGGAATGTTCTAGATCGCTCTCGCATTCGGCAGTCAGGCGAAGCCAAACGCCTCCGAGGGGGCGGCCTGACCCGTTGGCGGGCGGCGCCGACCCTCAAGGCGCTGCCGTTGGCCTCAGAGCCCTGCGGCGAAGGCGATCCTGAGTGTTTCAGACAGGCTCTCTGCGGCCAGCTTCTGCATCAGATTGGCGCGGTGGATCTCGACCGTCCGCGGGGAGATCGACAAATCGGCAGCGATCATCTTGTTTGTGAGCCCTTCGGCGAGACCGGCAAGCACGTCACGTTCGCGGTCCGTCAGTTGGCTGATGCGCCTCTTTGCTTCGCTTTCGACCACGTCACTGGAGGTCGTCTGTTCGAGAAGCTCGAAAGCGCGATCGATTGTCCGGATCAGGGTTTGTTTCTCGTAGGGCTTTTCAATGAAGTCGACAGCGCCCGCCTTCATGGCCTGGACGGCGACGGAAACGTCGCCATGGCCCGTCAGAATGATCACAGGCAGACCGATATTGCGCGCGTTCAGTTCAGCCTGAACTTCCAGCCCGTCCACGTCCGGCATGCGGACATCGAGCAGGACGCATCCCTGTTCGGCACTGTCGACAGCATCGAGAAAGGGCTGTCCACTCTCATAGGTCATGACGTCGAAGCCAGCATGGCGCAGCATGAAGCTGGCGGAATGGCGCAAGGACGCGTCATCATCGACGAAATGGATCAAGCGCCGGTCAGTCAACTAAGCCTCCAGATCGATCGGGGTGTTGAGGGTAAAGGAGAAAACCGCGCCTTCGGGATCGTTCGGAAAAGCCACAATCTCTCCGCCATGGGCGTCAATAATGGTCTGACAGATCGACAGCCCCAAACCCATGCCGCTTGATTTCGAACTGGAGAAGGGCCGGAACACGTCGCTGGGGTCAGTGCCGTTGAAGCCGTGACCGTTATCGGAGACCCGCACTGTGACCTGCCGGTTCGTTGCCGGAACAGCGTCAACTGTGATCAGCGGTGTTCGGGTGTCTGCGGTGGCTTCGAGGGCGTTGCGGACGAGGTTGACGACGACCTGCTGGATCTGGATCGGATCCACGTCCACATCGGTGATGCCGCTGGCAATCTTTGGCTGGATCGTGTGGCTACGTTCATCGTCCCCCATGAGTGCCAGGGATACCGCGTCTTCCAGAAGCAGCTTGAGGGGGACCGTTCGCGTTTCGATTTCCCCGCGTGAGACATAGTCGCGCAGCTTCCGGACAATCTTCCCCGTGCGCACCGCGTGGATGGCGGCTTCGCTGAGGGCTTCCTTGATGATGTCGATTGTCTCGGGCGTGGGCTCTTCCAGCAGGTCCCGCGCGGCTTCCAGATAGTTGGTGACCGAGGTGAGCGGTTGGTTCAGTTCGTGGGCCATGGCCGAAGCCATCGTGCCGACCGTGCTGAGCCGCGAAAAGTGGGTCAGGTCTGCCTGCATTTCCTGCATGCGGACTTCCGTTTTTCGCTGGTCGCTCAAATCCCGGATATAGCCGGTGAAAAGTCGGTGTTCCCCGAACTTCGCTTCGCCGATCTTGAGGTCAACCGGAATGACATGACCATTGGCGAGTTGCGCCTTCACCACGCGGCCAATACCGATGATGCGTTTCTCGCCCGTGTCCATGTAGTGCTGCATGTACCCGTCATGCCGTTTCAGGTCGTAGTCGGTCATGAGCATGCGGACATTCTGGCCCACAGTTTCGGTGAGAGAATAACCAAAAACGGTTTCCGCCGCCTCGCTCATGGCGAGAATCGTCCCCGTTTCGTTGATCACGATCATGGCATCCGGCACAGAGGCCAGAATCGATTCCAGCAGGCCTTCCAGGGACAGAACCCCCGCGTCTCTTATGATAGGGCCGATAGGCGAATCTGACTGTGTCATCTTTCTAAGACGATAGCGAACACAGCCTGTCAACGGAAGTGGACAGTTGGGATTTTTAGCGGGCGCGATCCCGCATCGCGACTGCGCCAATGACGAGCGCTGCACCGGCCGCCGCGACATAGCAGCCCCAGCAATGGGCCGGGTGCCAGGCTGGCCCACCGAGGGTCACCGCGAAGTCCTTGCTGCCACAGCCGATCAGCATCGTGGTGCCAGCTGCCTGGGCCGTCAGCCAGGCTTTCGTTGCACCAACTGTCGCAAGGACAAGTCCGAGACGCGTCGCCGGGGTCACGCCGGCAGCGGCTCGGCGCATCATCGAAGCCAGGTTGCGCATGGGGTCAGTCCTCCAAGTCTGGGCGCCGTTAAAGCGGCGAACATGCCGCAGGCCCATACGTAGTCCACCGTATTCTGCCTCCCAGGCCGTCTCAGTAGTTTCCCGTGCTGTAGCAGAAATGGCCGGGGAGAGTGTCCATGACCACAGTGCAAGCCCCCATGGGAAGGGACAATTCCAGTCTCGTGGGCGTGGCGGGGATGGGTGTGCTGTTCGCAGTGCTGGCCGTCCTGATCGCCGCGTTATCAGCGGACCCGTTGATGCGGGTTCATGCGATGATCTTTGGGGGGCTGACCATTTTTGGTCTTATTGCCATGGGCCTCTGGTCGGGGACATTGGTCGACCGCAACCCCTTCGACCAGACCCGGTATGAGGACACGCTGATCAAGTACGGCGTCGCGGCGGCCATGTTCTGGGGTATCGCCGGTCTTCTCGTTGGTGTGGTGATTGCCCTTCAGCTGACCTGGCCAAACCTTTTCTATTTCCCGGAGCTCGGTTGGACCAACTTTGGCCGCTTGCGGCCGCTGCACACATCGGCTGTCATCTTCGCGTTCGGCGGCAACGTACTCCTCGCGACCAGTTTCTACGTGGTCCAGCGAACATGTCGGGCGCGGCTGGCCGGAGGCATGTGGCCCTGGTTTGTCTTCTGGGGCTATCAGCTCTTCATCGTGATCGCCGCCACCGGCTATCTGATGGGGATCACCCAGTCGAAGGAATACGCAGAACCTGAATGGTACGCCGACCTTTGGCTGACCATCGTTTGGGTGGCCTACCTGCTCGTGTTCCTTGGTACGATCTGGAAGCGGAAAGAGCCGCACATCTATGTGGCGAACTGGTTCTACCTCTCCTTCATCGTCACCATTGCGATGCTTCACATCGTGAACAACTTGTCGATCCCTGTCAGCTTCACAGGTGCCAAATCGGTGCAGGTGTTCGCGGGTGTCCAGGATGCGATGACCCAGTGGTGGTATGGCCACAATGCCGTGGGCTTCTTCCTGACCACAGGCTTCCTGGCCATCATGTATTATTTCATTCCCAAGCGGGTGAACCGGCCGGTGTTTTCCTACCGGTTGTCGATCGTGCACTTCTGGTCGCTGATCTTCATCTACATCTGGGCTGGTCCGCACCACCTGCACTACACGGCCCTGCCGCAGTGGGCGCAGACCCTGGGGATGACGTTTTCCATCATGCTCTGGATGCCCAGCTGGGGCGGCATGATCAATGGTGTCATGACCTTGTCTGGCGCCTGGGACCGGCTGCGTACGGATCCGGTTGTCCGGATGATGGTCGTGTCGCTGGCCTTCTATGGCATGTCCACGTTCGAAGGCCCCCTGATGTCGGTCCGTGCGGTGAATGCACTCAGCCACTATACCGAGTGGGGCATCGGTCATGTGCACTCTGGTGCCCTGGGCTGGGTGGGCTTCATCTCGTTCGGTGCGCTCTATTGCCTGACCCAATGGCTGTGGAAGCGGAAGTCGCTGCACTCGGTCGCCCTCGTCGAATGGCACTTCTGGCTCGCGACGATCGGCATCGTCTTCTACATGGTGTCCATGTGGTTTGCCGGGATCCTCGAAGGTCTCATGTGGCGTGCCTACAATGAGTATGGCTTCCTCGAATACGCTTTCATCGAGACGGTCGAGGCCAAGCATATAAGCTACATCATCAGGATGCTTGGCGGGGTCCTTTACCTCAGCGGCGCGCTGATCATGGCCTACAACCTCACACGGACTGCCATGGGTGGCGAGCGGCGCGAAGACGTGGCCGATGCCACACCCCAGCGTCCTGCCCTGCAACCGGCTGAATAGGAGGCTCCCATGGGATTGATGAACAATCACGGGCTGCTGGAACGCCACTCCCTGCTGCTCACCGTTGGCATTCTGATCACGGTCTCCATCGGTGGGATCATCCAGATGCTGCCCCTCTTCTACCTCGACAACACGATCGAAGAGGTTGAAGGCATGCGGCCTTACACGCCGCTGGAGCTGGCGGGCCGGGACATCTACATCCGCGAGGGTTGTTATGTCTGCCACTCGCAGATGGTTCGGCCCCTGCGCGATGAGGTGGAGCGGTATGGTCACTACTCGCTCGCCGCGGAAAGCATGTACGATCACCCCTTCCAGTGGGGATCGAAACGGACGGGGCCGGACCTCGCCCGGGTTGGCGGCAAGTACTCCATCGAATGGCAGGTTGATCACCTGAAGGACCCCAGGTCCCTGGTGCCCGAGTCGATCATGCCGCCCTATGCGTTCCTGCTCGATAACAAGCTCAACTACGCAACCATTGGCGACGCCATGAAGACCCACCATGCAGTCGGCGTTCCCTACACCGACGACATGATCGAGAATGCCGAGGCCCACCTGGTGGCCCAGGCCAATCCCGATGCAGACTTTGACGCCTTCGACGGCCTGATGGCCGCCTATAATGAGGCCTCTGGCCGGGAAGGGACCGTCACTGCCCGGGACTTCGACGGCAACCCTGACGAGCTGACAGAGATGGACGCTATCGTCGCGTATCTCAACATGATCGGAACGCTGGTCGATTTCTCGGTCTATGAGGCCGACGATCTCGAGAACCGGCGCTAGGGGAGGCCACAGACATGTATGAGTTCTTCTCCAGCTTCGCTCAAACAGGGGGACTGGTCTACTTCGTCCTCATGTTTGCCGGCGCCCTGGTCTACGCCCTTTGGCCGCGCAACCAATCCAAGTTCGATGCGGCTGCCCACCTCCCTCTCAGCGATGAGGAGCCCTCCGATGAGCGAGCATGACAAACCCGTTGACGAACACAGCGGCATTGAGACCACAGGCCATGAGTGGGACGGTATCCGGGAGTTGAACAATCCCCTGCCGCGCTGGTGGCTCATCATCTGGTACGCGACCATTGCCTGGGCGATTGTCTACATGGTCTTCATGCCCGCCATTCCAGGACTTCCCGGCGGCTCCAACACGCCCGGCCTCCGGGGGCATTCCGACCGGGCGAACGTGGCTGCGGAAGTCGCCGAGATGCGCGCCGAGCGCGCCGAGGCAGGCGCTTCATTGCTGACCGCGTCGCTGCAGGAGATCGAAACCGACCGGGACCTCCAGCAGTTCGCGCTGGCCATGGGCGAAAGCGCCTTCGGTGACAATTGCGCGACCTGCCACGGCACCGGTGGGGTTGGCGTGAAGGGTTATCCCGCTCTGGTCGATGATGTCTGGCTGTGGGACGGCACGCTGGATGGCATCGAATACACCCTGCGCCACGGTATCCGGCACGAAGCCGATCTCGAAACGCGGTTCTCCGCCATGCCGGCCTTTGGCAGGATGGGCATGCTCGACGACGGACAGATCGACGACCTGGTCCAGAAAGTCATGCTGCTTGGTGGGTTGGAAGGCGACCCCGCGGCGGCGGCGCGCGTGGATGAGCTTTACACCGTTCAGTGTGCGGCCTGCCACGGTGCCGAAGGGCTCGGTGACCGCAGTCAGGGTGCGCCGAACCTCACCGATGCCGAGTGGCTCTATGGGTCTTCGGAAACCGATATCTACAACACGATCTACAATGCCAGGAACTCGCACATGCCGGCGTGGGAAGGGCGTCTTGACGATGCCACGATCAAGGCGCTCGCTGTCTATGTGCACACCCTTGGCGGGGGGGAGTAAGGCCGGTGGCCCAGGTCACTCTCGATATTGAGCGGCGGCGGCAGCAAAAACCTGTCCCACCGCCGCCCCAGGACCTCTACGCCAAGCGGGCGCAGATCTATCCCAAGCTCGCGCATGGCACCTTTCGCTCGGTGAAATGGGCGGTGATGGTGATCGCCTTGATCGTCTACTATGGCCTGCCCTGGATCCGCTGGGAGCGGGGTGCAGGCATCCCGGACCAGGCCGTCCTCGCTGATTTCGCCAGCGAGAAATTCTACTTCTTCTTCATCGAGATATGGCCCCAGGACATTCACTTCCTGGCGGGCCTCATGATCATGGCGGCGCTTGGCCTGTTTCTGGTGACCTCCGTCCTTGGCCGCGTGTGGTGCGGGTATGCCTGCCCGCAAACCGTCTGGACCGACCTTTATATCTGGGTTGAGCGCGCCTTTGAAGGCGACCGCGCCGCCCGCATGCGTCTGGACAACGCGCCCATGAGCTTCAACAAGCTATGGCGGAAACTCGGCAAGCACACGGTGTGGCTGGTGATCGCCTTCTGGACTGGCGGCGCCTTCATCCTTTACTGGCACGATGCGCCTACCGTGGCGCGCGGCTGGTTCACCGGGGAGGCGCCGCTGTCGGCCTACTGGTTTGCCGGCATTCTCACCTTCACGACCTACGCCCTGGCGGGCATCATGCGCGAGCAGCTATGCACCTATATGTGTCCCTGGCCCCGGATCCAGGGCGCGCTGACGGACGAACATGCCCTTAACGTCACCTATCGCTACGATCGCGGCGAGCCGCGCGGTCCCCACCACAAGGGCGAGAGCTGGGAGGGGCGCGGCGACTGCATCGACTGCAAGCAGTGCGTGCAAGTCTGCCCCGTCGGGATCGATATCCGGGACGGACCGCAACTCGAATGCATCCACTGCGCACTTTGCGTCGACGCGTGCAACGAGATCATGGTGCGGATTGACCGTCCCAAGGGGCTGATTGCCTATGACACCGATGGTGCTATCGAGGCCCGTGAAACGGGTCAGCCCTACAAGTTCCGACTGTTCCGTGCGCGGACCGTGCTGTACGCGACGCTTATCGCCGCCATTGGCAGTCTGATGCTCTATGGGTTGTCAACCAAGGCGACATTCGAAGTCAATCTCCTGAAGGATCGTGGCCCGGCCTTTGTCCGCATGAGCGATGGATCAATACAGAACGGGTACACGCTGAAACTGGTCAACAAGGATAGTACCTCACGGACCCTTGATGTGAGCCTCTCTGGCATGCCCGGCGCAGTGTTCTCCGTAATCGGTATCGAGGACGATAGTTTGAGCGAGGTGCGCTTGCCCGTCGCCGCTTTCGGAGTGGACCGGTATCGTATGTTGGTTCGCGTGCCCGAAGAGGCCGCGAGCCGCGGATCCCCGCTGAGCGTGACGGTCATTGATCCCGCTAGCGGGGAAGCCCACACAAATCGTGTGCCTTTCCAGGCTCCCGACTAAGACAAGGACCCCAGACCATGGCCCAGCTTGCAGATCCCATGACCCCCGGCGCTCCATCGACCCGAGACCCCCGACAGCTTCGGGGCTGGCAGGTGCTCCTGATGTTCCTGGCGTTTTTCGGGGTGATCTTTGCGGTGAACGGCGTCTTTCTCTATTCGGCAATCACAAGTTTCCCCGGCGAGGACGTCAAGAAGTCCTACCTGCAGGGCCTTTCTTACGGCGATACGCTCGAACAGCGCGCGCGGCAGGCAGACATGGGGTGGCGTGCCGGCATCGGCGTTGCGAGCAGCGGTGTTGTTCTGGAACTGGCGGATCGGGCCGGCGCACCGGTGAGTGGCCTGATCGTGACGGGCGAGCTTCGACGCAAGGTCACGCGCTCAGGAGACGTTGATCTCGTATTCAGCGGCGATGGGGCAGGCGCCTATCTGGCCGCCCTCGATCAGCCGCTTGAGGCCGGTGAATGGGCGTTGACCGTGCGGGCCTATGAGCATGCGGACGCGGCTTCGGATCCGATGGTCCAGCCGATCTTCGTCGCCGGCAAGACGCTGTATGTTCCATGACCGATCTGACGGCCTCTTCGGGTTGCCCTTCCGGGCTTTCGGCACCTGTCGAAATACCGGCCAACCAATTTGATCCGTCGGTTTTTGTCCGGCGAGAGGGCAATCTAAACCGGCTTGACCTGCTGGTTCGGGGCGCAAAGTGTGCCGGGTGCCTCGGCAAGATCGAACGAACTCTCGGGGCCGTGCCGGGGGTCGAAGAAGCGCGTTTGAACCTCACCACCGGACAATTGCGACTTGCCTGGCGCGGGGATGCACCGGCCTCTGCACTTGTGGGCAGGCTGATGGACCTCGGCTATGGCGTTGGAATCTGGTCCACCGGAGAGGCGGCCGACGACCGGGCAAAGGAAGAGCGCAGCCTCCTGGTGGCCATGGGAGTGGCAGGGTTCGCGATGGCGAATATCATGCTGCTGTCGGTCTCTGTCTGGGCCGGGCATGGCGAAATGGGGGAAGCCACGCGCCAGGCCATGCATGCGATATCCGGTGCGATTGCGCTACCGGTTGTTCTGTTTTCTGGCCGGCACTTCTTTCAGTCCGCCTGGTCAGTGCTGAAACGCGGCCACGCCAACATGGACGTACCCATCTCGCTGGCGATATCGCTCGCTTTCGTGGTCAGCGTCGTCGAAACCGTCAGGGGCGGCGAGCACGCCTACTTCGACGCCGTGGTCATGTTGCTCTTCTTCCTGTTGATTGGCCGGTTCCTTGACGCCCGCCTGCGGCGTCGGGCGCATACCGCCGCCGAGCAACTTGCGGCGATGCGCAGCCGGTCAGTCACGCGACTGGGGGCTGACGGTATCGCCCACGCCGTGCGCGTTGACGATATTGCCCCGGGCGACCGCATTCAGATTGCGCCAGGCGAACGGGCCGTGCTTGATGTCACCATCCTTGATGGCGAGAGCGAGGTCGATGAGAGCCTTGTGACGGGTGAGAGCTTGCCGCAACAAGCCCTTCCCGGCCGCGCCCTTAAAGCTGGATCGATCAATCTGACCCATCCACTCATCGCCCGTGTGGACCGAGCGGCATCGGATTCGCTGTTGGCCGACATGGCCGACATGCTGGAAGCAGGTGAACAGCGCCGGTCTGCCTTTCGCCGTATCGCGGACAAGGCTGTTGCCTGGTATGTCCCCTTCGTTCACACCACCGCCGCGCTGGCGTTCATCGGCTGGCTGGTGATCGGGGCAAGCGTGCCCGAGGCCGTCATGGTGGCGGTATCGACGCTGATCATTACCTGTCCCTGTGCCTTGGCACTGGCCGCCCCTGTCGTGCAGGTTGTGGCTGCAGGCCGCCTTTTCAAAGCGGGTGTCTACTTGAAGTCGGGCGACGCCCTCGAACGCCTTGCGTCGGTTGACCATATCGTCTGCGACAAGACCGGGACACTGACCCTCGGCACGCCGACGCTGATACGTCGGAACGGGGACGAGGCCCTGCTCTCAAGCGCCGCACAGTTGGCTCGGGGGAGCCACCACCCCCTGTCGAGGGCGCTGGTTGCAGTGGTTGGCGCGGGCCCAATCGCTGCCGATATCCGTGAACACAAGGGGTTGGGTGTTGAGGGTGCGATCGAAGGACGCGCCTGCAGGCTGGGATCAGCAGAATGGGTCGGGCTGAGCGAAAACGCTGCCGACAATCCCTATAGCGGTAAGCCGACGATCTGGTTCGATGATGGCACAGGCGCGGCGCCCGAACCCATCGGGTTCGAAGACAGTCTTCGAGCAGAAGCCGGGGACACCCTTGTGGCGCTGCGGCGCCGTGGGCTGGGTGTCGAAATCCTGTCAGGCGACCGGAACGACGCGGTTGCCGAGGCCGCCGCCAAACTCGGCGTCGACCGTTGGCAGGCGGCGGTTACCCCCAGCGACAAGGTCGATCGGTTGGAAAGTCTGCGGGCAGACGGGAAGACCACCCTCATGGTGGGTGATGGCCTCAACGATGTAGGCGCCCTGGCGCTCGCCCATGCCTCTCTGGCGCCTGGTGGCGCAATGGATGTGACCCAGTCGGCAAGTGATGCGGTGTACTCCGGCGGGCTGGAGGCGATTGTCCAGGTCGTCGATACGGCCCGGCGCACGCGAACGATTATGGTACAGAACTTTGGCCTGGCGGCAGCTTACAACCTGATCGCCGTGCCGATTGCTGTGACAGGTCATGTGACCCCACTGATCGCAGCTATCGCCATGTCTGCCTCGTCGTTGATCGTCACCCTGAACGCCTTGCGACTGCAGGGGCCGGCCACCACGTAAAGTCCATGGAGATCATTGCCTATCTCATCCCCGTTGCCCTGGTCCTTGGCCTCTCAGGTCTGGCGGCTTTTATCTGGTCGATCCGCTCGGGGCAGTTCGATGACCCGGAAGGAGCGGCCAATAGGATCCTGATTGACGAGGACAAGCCGCTATAAGCGCCTTGCACTGCGTTGGGTTCAGCCTTCGTCGCCGACTTTGACAGGTGCGCGCAGCATTTGCCCCCAGGCTCGGTTGTAGGGGTGCACCGTGTCGGTCGCCCCGTCGGTGGTCATGATCGGACGTCCGTTATTATGCCAGTTGAAGATGCCGCCTTCGAGGTTTGCGACGCGGGTTGCGCCAGCCCTTGTCAAAGTGCTTTCGATCCTGTTGGCGAGCCGTGCGCTGCGGACCCCCACCGAACAATATATGACAATCTCTGCACCTCTGGCCCGGTTCCCGACAAGCGCGATTACGGCGCGCGAGACCGCCCTTGGTGAGACGCGGATCGCGCCCGGGAGATGGCCTGCATCGAATTCGCGCTGGCTGCGGGCGTCGAGGAGGAGCACTGGCGCGCCGGCTGAAAGTTTGGCCGCCAGGCTTTCGGCGTCGATGTGATCGAGACCGGGGTATTGGCGGCGAAGTTTAGTGTCGATGTCTGCCAGGCGTTCGGGGCCAGCTTCTACACCCGGCACGACGAATGCGAATGCCAATACCACGGTGTAGACAGCCCACCGAACCATGCTTCAGGTTTGCACGCCCGTTCGGTTGCGGAAAACCTGCAACAGCGAGAGTTGCTCTGCCGATGGGGGGCCGTCTGCTTCTGTCACCGCCACCAGCATGCCGTCCAAATCGACTATCTCCTTCGGCCCGATGCCAGGCGCTTCGAGAACGTACTGGGCCATCCGATCAATGACCGCGTGAGCAACTGGTGCATTCCTCAGCAGGAAACCAGCATGGGTGAGCAGTGCATCGGCATCATCGGTTTCAACCTCGAACTCGTCCACCATGATGTCCCGCATCACCGATTTCGCTTCGGCTGACGTTTCACCGTCGGCGCGCGCGATTTCCATCATCATGACCGCTGCGGCTTCCCGTGGATCATCGACCAGTTTCAAACCGCTTTTCCCGGACTGGCGTTTGAAGGCCAGGCGGCGCGGCAGGTTGGCGGCCGTCTGCACCATATTGCCGAGTTCCCGCGCTGCCTCTGCCGCCCGGCGCGCTCGCCATTGCCAAAGGAGTATTGCCGATACGATGGCGATGATGATGCCGATTATGTGCATGGGGGTCGTTTTTCCTTACGGACATTCGAGAAACTAGCACGGCCTAACATAAGGCCAATTCCATCACCCATAAAGAAAAAGGGCACCCTGTGAGGTGCCCTTTGCCCGTTATGGAAGTTGGACCGGCCGGCTAGGGTTGGCCGCCGGCGACATCGGCATCCATTTCCAGGTGAGCCTGCTTGATGACGTAGGCGCGGACGGCTTCCACATCTTCTTCGCTCAGCACGTTGTCGAAGGCGACCATGCCATTGGACGCGAGGGTCCCGTCGGTCACCACACTCTTCCAACTCGCCGCATCGCCCGCGATCGCTGACCATCGGAGGTCTGGCAGGACGCCGGAGCTGATTGCCAGGTCTCCATGGCAAACCGCACAGTTGTTCTGGTAGTGGACCAGGCCGGCCTGGATCATTTCCGCATCGCCAAACTCTGCCGTGGCAGGGATGCGCTCGATCATCGGGATATCGACATCTGCGATCAGGGCGTTGCCCCCGAGTTTGAAGGTGATCACCTTCCCCACGGCCGGCGGGACCGGTTCTTCATAGGCAAGGCCCGCTGCCAGGCCGTAGGCAGAGCCCCAGCCTGTGGTAATCGTGACGTATTGCTGACCATCGATTTCGAAGGTGCCCGGCCCTGATGCCCCCCCTGACTTCAGATCGTAGGTCCAGAGCTTTTCGCCACTGGCCGCGTCATAGGCCGCGAATTCGCCCGTCAGCTTGCCCTGGAAGACAAGACCACCCGCGGTCGATAGCACGCCTCCATTCCAGGCGTTTTCGTGTTCAACGGTCCAACGCGCTTCCTGGGCAATCGGGTCCCATGCCAGCAAGCGCCCCTTGAGGGTCGAGCGCAAGGCTTTGATGGTGCCGGGTGGGAACTCGACCGGAGTGCCTGCGGCAAAGTCGAAGCCGGTGTTCCAGTTCAGCCGACCGGTATTGCCAGAGGCATTTCCGACATAGGCGCGCGGGATTTCCTGTGCTGGGATGTAAGCGAGATTGAGGTCCGGATTGAAGGCCATCGGGTGCCAGTTGTGTGCGCCCAGGGGCCCTGGGGACTGGATGAACGCAGGATCGTTCGAGCGGGCTTCGGGCGCTTCGATTGGGCGTCCGTTCTCATCGAGGCCCGTTGCCCAGTTGATGGGTACAAAAGCCTCCCCGGAAATGAATTCTCCCGTTGCCGCATCGAGCACATAGAAGAAGCCGTTCTTTGGGGCCTGCATCGCGACGCGGCGGTTCGCTCCCTCTTCTCCCATCGGGAGGTCGGCGAGGATGATGGTTTGCGTTGCCGTGTAGTCCCAATTGTCACCGGGCGTGGTCTGGAAGTGCCACTTGTACGCGCCGGTCTTCGCATCAACCGCGACAATCGAGGACAGGAAGACATTGTCGCCACCGGTTGGATCGCGGATCTCGTGGTTCCAGGGAGAGCCGTTTCCGACGCCAAAGATCAGGTTGCCGGTCACGTCATCAAATACGAACGAGTCCCATACGGTGCCACCGCCGCCATCGGTGACCCATGCGCCGTCGTCGCCCCACGTGTCATTGGCCATTGTTTCAAAAACTGCGTCAGACGCTGCACCATCGGCCTGTTTGTTGGGATTGGGCGTCGTATAGAAGCGCCAGACCAGCTTGCCGGTATTGGCGTCATAGGCCGATATGTACCCCCTGACACCTAATTCAGCGCCGCCATTTCCAATATAGACTAGGCCGTCCACAACGCGCGGGGCGCCGGTAATTGTGTAGGGTTTCGATTGATCGACCGTCACCGTGGACCAGACCGGCTCTCCAGTCTTCGCATCCAGAGCCTCAAGCCGGCCGTCGATGACGCCGACAAATATCTTGCCATCGTAAACCGCCACGCCCCTGTTCACGACATCGCAGCAGGCCTTGACGCCCACTGCCTTGTCTGCGCCCGGATCATAGACCCACTTTTCCGCGCCCGTCACAGGATCCAGCGCATAGACAATTGACCAGGCGGATGTGACGTACATCGTCTCGTCAACGACGATGGGCGTGCTTTCCACCCCACGGGCCGTGGCGAGGTCATAGGTCCACGCCACGCCGAGTTGGCTGACCGTCTCTGTGTTGATCTTCTGGAGGCTTGAATGACGCTGTTCGTCATAGGTGCCGCCATAGGTCAGCCATTCCGCGCCGGCGCTTGCGGTCTTGATGCGGTCGGTATCCACCGCAGCAAATGGCGCTTCGGCGACCGTGTCCTCTTCCAGCGCGGCTGTGATATCCTCGGCGATGTCTTCAGACTGTCCGCCACAAGCGGCCAGCGATAGTGCAGCTATCCCGGCCAGCCAGGTTGATCGTATCGATCGCATGTATTTTTCCTCCCAGTCGCGAGCGTTTCCCCGCGTCGATGGCTCCCACAGTAGAGAGTCCGGCTGACTTGTCGAGGGATCGCCTTGCGTCAAACGGGACGAGTGACCGCTCTCAGCCCGGCTTGCGCAACTTCCATGGCGGCAATGATGGCGGCGTCCCAATCTGCGCGTGTGGTCGCCGCCTGGGCATCCGCCGGAAACGTGATGGAGCGGGACGCATTGACCACCCCGCCTTCCAGGCTGCCATCGGCGCAGGTCGCGAAGCCAGCCACGGCTTCCGATGCGCCCGCACCCTGGCTCCCGTAGCCAGGAACCAGGAACAGGGCCCGGGGAAGGACCCGTCTGAGGGCTTGCGCGTCTTCGGGTCCTGTGGCGCCGGCAACGACCATCAGGTTCGACCAGACTGCGGCACCTTGAAGGTGGTCGCACATCGGCTTCAGGGCTTCGGCAATGCGGAGGAAGAGCGGCACGCCGTCGATCTGAAGGCTTTCGAAATCGGCGGCGCCGCGGTTCGATGTGCGGGCCAACACCGCGACGCCGCTGCCAGTTTCCTCGGCTCGGCGGACGAATGGTGCAAGGGTATCGAGGCCCATATATGGGTTCACGGTCAGACAGTGAGCTGGATAGGGCGCATCGGGGCCGAGATAGGCTGTGGCGTAGCCTTCAGCCGTGGACCCGATATCGCCGCGCTTGGCATCCATGATCACGACAAAGCCGGCATTGCGCGCTGATTTTGTCACCGCTTGCAGCGCTTCCATACCGGCTGGGCCGTGGCGTTCGAAAAGGCCCGCCTGTGGTTTGATGACGCTAGCCCGTCCTGATGCACAGGCGATGACGGCTTGCCCCCAGGCAGCGATACCCTCCGGCGTGTCGCCGCCGAAGAACTCAGGGATGCGGCCCGCATGGGGGTCGATCCCCACGCACAAGGGCCCGAGCGCGCGCGTTCCTGCAATCAGGGCGTCAGCGAAATCCATCAGCGGCCCACCTCGCAGGCGACCTTAACGACTTGCAGCGCGTTGCGCAGGTCGTCTGCGCGCCGGCCGTAGTTTTCAACGGCGATTGGCTGTGACCGCCCTTCTGTCGGCGTCACGCCCCGACCGTCCAGGAAGTCCGCTATCGATCTCGGTGCAGCAGTGTAGATCCGCCCGCGCCGGGGACTTTCTGCCACGATGACCCCCCGCGCGCGACCCTCAGCGTCAAAGACGGGTCCACCGCTGAGCCCGCCAAGCGATCCGAACAACCCCCTCGTCCGCCCAATTTCCGCCCAGGCCAGTACCGGTTCTTCATTACTTCGGATGCCGCGTGTGATGAGACGGGATCGCGCCAGCAGACGGCTGGCAACCTCGCCGGGCCGCCCCTGGGGATAGCCTATATGGTAGCCCAACTCCCCGACACGGAGTTCGTTTTCAACGTCCAGATCGACCGCCCTGGGGCTGCGTCCGGTTTGCAGCAACGCCAGGTCGCTGCGCGGGTCCAGCAGGACGTTCCCGACGGTGACGTAGCGTCCGGGGGCCACTAGCAGGCTGACCCGTCGGCAGCCGTCCACCACGTGCCGCGCTGTCAGCCAGTTGCCGGCGCGGTCGATCGCGAAGGCTGTTCCGACGCCATCCTGGGGCGCGGAAACCTGGACGAGCACGGTTTCGTCGAACACCGAGGCTTGCGGGAGCGTTGGACCGTCTTCCCGCAACGCATCGGGCAGCGGTTCCGGGGCATCCATCCTGTCATTGTCAGCGAGAAAAATAACCCACACGAAGGCCGTAAGCGCGAGGGCATAGATCAGCCAATCGGGAAGTCTCACCGCGCGTCCGAGCCCCTAAAGCAGGTGAACGTTCGGGTCCCAGAGACCCGCGGCCAGAATGATTGCGGATGCCAGCTTGGCCCCTATCAGTACAATCGCCGGCCCCGCCTGGTCTTCTTCGATCCGCCGCGGAAGATCGCTCAGCAGTACGTCAGTGATCCGGTAGGCCAGCAATTGAAGGATCAGCGCGACGACGCCCCATACGATAAGTCCGAAAAGCGAAACCGAGGTTGCAAGGCAAGCCGATATCGGAATGGCCAGGCCGACCACAGCGCCTGAGAGTGCCAGGCCTGCGGCCCCGTTCTGATCCTTCACAAGCGCCAGCTCTCTCCAGGGCGTGAGCTTGACGTAAACAGTCACGGCAATGATCAACATCAGCCCGGCGATCCCTGTATACAGCAGAAAATCCGGGAATCCCTCGATAAAGGTCTCGATTTCGGCTTGCATAGCGATCTCGCAATTGTCTGACGCGACAGGGAAGGATACTCCGCCAGCGTGCACCCGCGTCTTAGGTCTTTCAACCGCCAGCCTCAAGGAGATCATCCATGCTTGATGGAAAAACTGCCCTCATTACCGGCTCGACCAGTGGCATTGGCAAAGCCATCGCCGAACGTCTTGCTGGTGATGGCGCGAATGTGATCCTCAACGGATTTGGCGACCGCGACGAAATTGAAGCCAATCGCGATGCGTTGGCCAAGTCCGCCGGCGTGAAGGTCGGCTACTCCGACGCTGATCTGACGAAACCGGACGCTATCGAAGCGTTGATGACGTATGCTGACGAAACGTTTGGCGGCGCTGATGTGCTCGTCAATAATGCCGGCGTCCAGCATGTCTCGCCCATCGAGGATTTTCCCGTGGCAAAGTGGGATTTCATCATCGCACTGAATCTGACGGCTGCATTCCACACGATCCGGCTAGCCATGCCTGGCATGAAAGCGAAGGGGTGGGGGCGGATCATCAATACCGCCAGCGCCCATGCCCTTGTCGCGTCCCCCTACAAGTCGGCCTATGTTGCCGCCAAACATGGCATCGCCGGGCTTACAAAGACGGTTGCCCTCGAAGGTGCGCAAGAGGGGGTGCGCTGCAACGCAATTTGTCCGGGGTACGTTTACACGCCATTGGTCGAGGGGCAGGTCGCCGATACGGCCAAGGCGCGGGGCATGAGCGAAGAAGAGGTCAAGCGCGACGTCCTGCTTGCGGCGCAACCCACCAAGGAGTTTGTTACCGCCGAGCAGGTCGGCGGATTCACGTCTTTCCTGTGTTCGACCGCGGCCGACCAGATCAACGGGGCGATCCTTTCAATGGACGGCGGCTGGGTCGCCCAATAGCCCGCTCAGAGAACGGTTTACAATATAAGCGGAAGCGTCGATCCATCAGGCGGCTTCCAGCATGATCTCAGTCTTGGCTATACCACCGGAACGCCTTGCATTTCCGACGCGTGTCAACTAGTAGACGCGTTTTCTGATTTCCCGCAGAAGCCAGGTGCCCAAGCACCTATGGCTCCTGCGCTTGAGAGGATGATGTGGCAATGAAATCTGAAGGCCATCCCGACTATCACTTCATCACAGTGGTGATGAATGACGGCACTGAGTTCCAGACCCGGACAACCTGGGGCAAGGAAGGGGACCGGATGACCCTGGATATCGACCCGACGACCCACCCGGCCTGGACGGGCGGCGGAGCGCGGATTTCGGACCGTGGGCGCGTGTCTAAGTTCAAGGATAAATTCAAAGGCTTCATGTAGGGGCAACCCTCGAGGGCGGCCCTGACAAAGGGGCGCCTGCTTGCGGATCGATTGTCTACGCCGGGCCATCCAGCACCGTGTTCCACCGCGCCTGATTGCGGGATGCTGATCGTGAAAACTGCCGCGAAATCCGTCGTTCTTGCAGGCGCGCTCGTGGCGGCTCTTCTGGCTGCGAATGCCCAGAGTACCTCCGGCGTGTTCAGCCCGTCTGTCGATCCCACCGATGTTTCAGCACAATACAGGTTAGGGCTCGATCCAGACACCGACGAGTGAGCCCAGAGGCTACATGTCCAATCCGCTTTCAATACGCGGCTTCGTGGCCACGCCATCGTACAGTTCGAACGCGACGAAGGTGAAGACCCGGACCTCGACTATGTTCAGAGCGAATTGCTCTGGCAGTTAAGCCCGAATGGGAATGAGAACTATCAAACCGCGCTGAGGATCGATGTCCGTATACGGCCCAGGGGTGAGGCCGTGCTCTTTCGTGCGATCTGGATAAACCAGTTCTCGTTGACGCCCCGCCTGAGCGCCCGCGCTCTTCTGGTGACGGGCCTCGAAGTCGGCAGTGAAGCCGACGATGGCATTTCATTGGAAACGCGGGGGCGGCTTCACTATTCTCCGGACGAAGGCCCCTCGATCGGCATCGAGATGTTCAACGCCGTTGGTTCGACCGAGAGCATCCCCGGTTTTGATGACCAGCGCCACCAGCTGGGTCCGTATGTGTCGTTCGATGTGGCCGAAAGCTGGGGGGTGCAGGTGGGCGCGCTCTTCGGACTGACCGATGCGGGTCCCGACACGAATCTGAGGCTCTGGATCGGCCGGGATTTCTAGTCTAGGAGGCGTCATGGGATTGTTTGTTGTCTATTGTCTCGACAAGCCGGGTGCCGTTCAGGTCCGACTTGCCAATCGGTCGGCCCATCTCGACTGGGCGGCAGGTTTCAAGGACCGTATCGCAACCGCTGGTCCGATGTTTGACGCAGACGGCGAGACGTTTATCGGCTCACTGTTCGTGATCGCGTCCGATAGTCTTGACGACGTCCGTGATTGGGCAGCCGAAGACCCCTATGCGAAGGCCGGTTTGTTCGAGCGGGTGGATATCCATCCCTTTCGTTGGGTCCTTGGAGAGGGCCGTCCGGCATCGTCCTGACCCATTGCCGCAATGCCGAAGGAGGACCCCTATGTCCCAGCCCCTGAGCCCCGAGATACAAGACAAGCTGGACGCTGCGGCGTTCCGCCGACTGCTTTCCCACCTTGATGCCCGCAAGGATGTCCAGAACATCCAGCTTATGGCTCTTGCCGATTTCTGCAGGAACTGTCTGAGTAATTGGTACCACGAGGCGGCGGATGCCCAGGGCATTTCCGTCTCCAAGGATGAGGCTCGTGAACGCGTCTATGGTATGCCCTACGCCGATTGGAAGGCTGCGTATCAGACCGAAGCCACACCTGAAGAGCTGGCAGCATTCGAGGCACGCCGCAGCGCGAAAGAGGACTGAGTGCCGTTCGAGACGGTCGGCGTCGTTGGGGCCGGCGCCTGGGGAACCGCCCTCGCGGTCACCGCTCACAAGGCGGGTCGCCGCGTCCATGTGCTCGCGCGGGATCGACATATTGCCGACAGTTTGAACGCGGGGAGCGGCAATCCTGTCTACCTGCCCGACGTTTTGCTGCCTGCCATTCCAGCTTCAGTCGAGCCATCGGATCTTGCCGGTTGCCAAATCGTCCTGGCGGTTGTGCCAGCGCAGTTTGCAAGGGCCGGGCTGGCCGCGCTTCGAACCGTGGTTGCGGCCGGAACGCCCGTTGTCTTGTGTGCCAAGGGCATCGAGCAGGGCACGCTCGCCATGATGACGGATGTGCTGGCGGAGACCTTGCCCGATACCGTGCCAGCTGTGCTGTCCGGTCCGTCGTTCGCGGCCGATGTGGCGAATGGGCTACCGACCGCTGTTACCCTGGCGTGCGAAGATCACGGCTTGGGCAGGGCCCTGATGGAAGCGATTGGGCGGCCGGAGTTTCGACCCTACTGGACCGGTGATCTGGTGGGCGCGGAAATCGGCGGCGCGGTAAAGAACGTTCTGGCGATCGCCTGTGGTATGGCGGAAGGGTTGGGCCTGGGCCGGTCTGCCCATGCCGCCCTCATGACCCGCGGATTTGCGGAGATGAAGCGGCTCGCCGTCGCCATGGGCGGGTCCGCAGAAACCGTGTCTGGACTGTGTGGCCTTGGCGACCTTGTCTTGACCTGCTCATCAACCCAATCGCGAAACATGAGTTTTGGCAAGGCGTTGGGCGAGGGCCGCACCGCAGGAGATGTGCTTTCCGAGCGCCGGGCCGTTACCGAGGGCGCTGCCACTGCCCCCGCCCTGGCGGCCTTGGCAAAGCGGCATGGAACGGACATGCCGATCTGTGAGGCCGTTGCACAGATCCTGCAGGAAGAGGTTACCGTGAGCGATGCCGTGCAGGCTCTGCTCGCCCGTCCGTTCCGGGTCGAGGGCGACGGCTCTTGATCAAGTGTTGTCAGGGAAACTGAAGGAACAATTGAACATTCATCAATTTCGCTTAGAGTTGGGGCCATGACGACAAAAACAGACACACGCGAGTGCATCCTCGAAGCGGCTATCCAGCGTTTTCTTCACTACGGATACGGCAAGACGACCATGTCCGAGATTGCCCGCGACTGTTCCATGTCGGCGGGCAATATCTACCGGTTCTTTGCATCGAAGCTCGACATCGCCGAGGCCATGGCCCGGAAGTTCAACATGGAACTCCACCAGGAGCTGTCCCGAATTGCGCGCCAGGATGCACCCGCTTCCAAGCGCCTATACCGGATTTTCGAGTATGGATTGCGCGCGACCTACGAAAAACTCGACGCAGATGCGAAGATTTTGGAGGTCGCGGAAGTCCTGGCCCACGAACGGCCCGCCTTTTCCAATGAAGAATTGGCACAGGAGCGTATCCACTTGATCAAGATCCTCAAGGATGGCGTTGCGAATGGCCAGTTCGCCCCGATCGAGGATCCTGCGTTTACGGCAGAAATGATCCAGAGCGCGATGATGAAATTCAAGTATCCGCAGCTCTTTTCCAGATTGTCCCTGGAGCAATTGGAGCGCGAAATGGACGGCGTTATGGCCATCATTTTCGCCGGCCTCCGCTGTGGAACCTCCGCAAATTTGCATGGCAGTATTGATGCCTGAATAATTTCGATATCATTCATTGATATCTGGCGTGGCCTTCCCATCTTCGGTCCACGGTCGGCGACTGACCGATCGAAACGGAGAAGCAAGATGAACATCGCTAACCAATCGGAAAACACGCGGAACCTTATTGCCGTGTTGGCATCCTTGCCATTGGCTGCAGCTGTCCTCGCTGCGATCTACGCCACGACCGGCGCGCTTGGATAGACGGCAGGCCCTGACGACTGCAAACAGATTTTCCTCCCAAAAACCTTGCAGTCCTGAAAACGAAACCCCCGGCCGCCACGATAAGCGACCGGGGGTTTTTCATTACCGCCACAAGCCCGTCTCCGACGCCAGAGCGTCGGACTTTGGTTCAACGCCAGACCGGTGTGTGTGACCCCTGCTTCAAATCAAGTATCCGTTCAGAAACGAGTCCGTTTGCCTGGAACCTGCCTTAAGCGCCGACCACCTCAGGCAGCGCCTTGCAGAAGCGTTCAACGTCCTCGATCTTGCCCATGGAGACGCGGCTCCAATCGACATAATCCATGTACTGTCCGCGCACGGAGATCTTCTTTTCCATCATGGCTTTTTGCACATCGTTGGCTGGCAAGCCGGACTTGAAGTAGACGAAGTTGGTCTGGGACGGCAGGTATGCCAGGCCGAGGGTGTCGAGCGTTGTTGTAACCATATCGCGGGCTTCAACGACTTTCGCTTTCGAGAAATCGAGAAACGCCTCGTCATTGTAGCAGCCGATCGCCGCCGCCGTTGATATTGATGGCCCCCACGACATCGCGGTATTGCGAATTTTCTCGGCCGTTTCAGCCGATGAGATGGTGTAGCCAACCCGAACACCGGCCATGCCATAGATTTTCGAGAAGGTGCGGGAGACGATGACATCGTGGCCTTGCTGCACGAGATCGACACAACTGGTCCCCTCGGGATCCGCCGCCAACTCGATGTAGGCTTCATCAACCAGCACAGTGGTTTTCGCCGCCATGCGCTTTACCGAAGGCTTGATGACATCGGCCGACATTGCGATGCCGGTTGGGTTGTTCGGGTTACACAGTTGCACCAGGCCCGTGTCTTCCGTCACTTTGGCTTCGATGCCGGCGAGGTCGACGTCCATATCGGCGGTGAGGGCCACACGCTCGATGTTGGCCATGTCCATCCGCTTTGCGTACAGCGCAGTGGTGTCCCAGAAAAGCCTCGGGGCAACAATAGGTCCCTTCGGACCATACAGCAGGGCGATCGCGGACAGCGCTTCCCCTGACCCGGTCGTCACGGCAATCTGCTCTGGGGCGACGCCGTTCTTTTCAGCAATCATTTCTGCCAGCATCATGCCAGCGCCGCGCGAGGTGTAGTAAGCACCTTTCGTCGCCGCATACTCGATCATGTCGAGGGCAGACTTTGACGGACCGTACGGATTTTCGTTCCGAGACAGAAGCGCAACACCTTCTGGCGGGCCCAGGAGATAGGGATCACTCGGCGTAAAGTTCTCGGGTGGAAAGGCTTCCTCAGCAGCCAGGGGGGCGGCGACAGTTGTTGATGTACAGGCTGCCGCACCCGCCATTGTGGCCCCTGCAGCGCCGGTCAGGAGGAAGCGTCTTGAGAGATTAAAGGACATGGAGTTCCCCTTTTACACGCGTGGTTGATGACGCAGGCAAAGTACACCTGCACTCGCTTTGAAAGTATTCGGAAATGTTCATGAGGCCACTTGCTGCACGCTCAAGTTGTGAATGTATTGTACAGAACAATCGCAGACGTTGCGATGAGGTAAACCCCAAATACGCGCTTCAGTGCTACGGCGTTGAGACTGTGCGCAGCCTTCGCCCCCAGGGGCGCGGTCAATACTGACATAGCAGTAATTGACGCGACCGCAATCAAATTGACGTACCCAACGGACCCAAACGGTAGATTACTTTGGCCAAGTCCGAGGATCGCGAAACCGATCGCACCGGGCAGGGCGATCACGGTGCCAAATCCAGCAGCAGTTGCAACCGCCCTATGAATTGGTCTTCCCGATGATGTCATGACGAGCACGGCAATCGTGCCGCCTCCAATTCCGAGCAAAGCCGAGAACCCTCCCAGGAAGCTGGAGATGGACCACAAGGCCGGACCCTGCGGCATACGGCTTTCTTCGGTCGGCTTGGGTTTCCATAGCGGCGAAATAAAGTGCACGCCCATCAAGAAGACACCAATGGAAAAGATCCACTTCAGGGACCGACCATCCATGTAGCGGGCCAGAAACAGGCCGAGCACCACGCCGATCACGAGACCGGGCGCCCATTCCCGGATAATTGGAAAGTCCACTGCACCGCGCTTGTGGTGCGCCGCGACCGATCGAAGCGAGGTTATTATAATCGTGGCGAGTGAGGTTCCGATCGCCACGTGGGTGACTGTCTCGGGGTCGACGCCGAAGAGGGTGAAAACGACCAGAAGCGCCGGCACCACGACAAATCCGCCGCCGATTCCAAACAGCCCTGCCACAAAGCCCGCAAAAACGCCGGCGGCCATGAGCACGCCGACGAATTGCACCGTCTGGGCCATATCTATTTCTGTAATCAACATGATTATCCTGAACGGAAGCGAAAAAATCGACGCCCGACGCCATTGTCGGAGTCAAACAGTCGCGCCTGAGGGGCACCATTGCCCCTCAGGCGAGGAGTTCCATCAGAATTCGGCGGTCAACCGGGCGTAGTAGAACCCACCTTGCCAATCAACTTCACTGGCCGAGAGGTAGATCCGTCCGCAACAGCTGTCGCCGATGGCGGGGTCTGCCTCGTCCGGATACTCGTCGAACAGGTTACGAGCCCCCAGCGCCACCGATATCGTGTCGGTCACGTCATAGATGCCTTCCAGGTCGAAGAGGACCTCTTCTCCAAACTCCTGGATGTTGCCGTTGGCACCGCCACTATCGGAGTTTTCGTAAGGTCCGAAGATATTGGCCCGTCCGATAATGGTGAACTTGCCGATCATGTGTGTGGCCGACAGGTTTGCGCGCCATTGTAGCGGGAAGTTCTCGAAGTCGTAGGTGGATTCTGCATTAAACAGTTCACCGACTTCGCTGTCGAACTCCGTTTCATTCCAGTTTAGAGCGCCGGAGAAGGCCGTCGTTCCGTTGGCACCCCAATCCTGGGTGTAGGTGAGGACCACATCGACGCCCTGCGTGGTGGTGTCGAAGGCATTCTGGAAGAAGTTCACGCCACCGATGGTGTTGGCATTCGGTACCCCCGCTGCGTCCAGAACAGAGGCGTATTCGAAGCCGGATGGGGCGGCCATGCCGTCATTGAGATCGGGGAAGTCGATATCGTTGATGATCTCGATCGTGGAGACCGCGTTCACCCGGTCTTGCAGATCGATCTGGTAGAAATCGACGGTGTAGGTGAAGTTACCAAAATTGCCGAGGAAACCGAAGGCATAGTTGTCGGACGTTTCCGGTTCGAGCGGTTGGGCCCCCAGGGCGACTGCCGCCGGGTTGGTCGCTGGGAACAGCCCTGTCGCCACTGGCACACCGTTCGGCAAGCGGGTGGAGACGTTTGTCGTGCCCAATTGGCCCGGCGTTGGTGCACGGAAGCCCGTGCCAATGGAGCCTCGAACCGAGAATGCATCGGTAAAGTCATACTGGGCCGCAAGTTTCCAAACAGTCTCTTCACCGAAGTCAGAATAGTCTTCGTACCGGAGCGCGGCCTGCACAAACAGGGCGTCAGTCAGGTCGGTGCTGACGTCCACATAGACGCCCTGGGAGTCCCGGGTCAGTTCACCCACGGCGTCGGGGCCATATCCCGGGAAACCGTTCGAACCCACGCCTACGGTCCGGAACACCGGATCGTTCGGATCGGCGCAATCGAGCGTTGATCCGCCCATGATGACCGACATGCCCTCCGCTGTCGGGTCTCCGGTAAACGCGCCTTCCGCATCTGTCGCACAGAAACCGAACGGATCTTGGGAAGAGAACGGACCATTGGCAAAGGATGCCGGGTCGCCACCGACCAGTTCATACGTCTCGTCAAGATAGCTGGCACCGAAGGCGACCAACAGGGGGGACGCGGTTCCGACCTCGAATTCCTGGGTGAAGTCGGCCTGGAACTGGAGCTCTTCGTTGATCAGGTCGCCTGGACGGAACGATGTGGGCGTGTCCGGGCCGAGGGATGGGTTGATCGTATTGGCGAGGGTGTACTGGATTTCGTTGGAGCCAAACCGGCCGGACACGTCCCAGGTAAACCCGCTTTCCATTTCGCCCTTGATGCCGCCGACGAAGGAGAAGTCCTCGATCTCGCCAAAGAAACGCGGGGTGAAACCGCCCGGGAAGATCGACAGGGGTGAATAGACCGACCCATCTTCAAGGCGAAGGTTCTCGATCGTGCCGTTGCCGGGGAAACGATAGAAGAAGCTGCCGTCGCTTTCGGACTCGGTATAGCTGCCGAAGCTGTACAGCTCGATGCCTGGTGTGATGTCGATCCCGGCATTGTAGAACAAGGCGAGCCGCTCGACATTTGGTGCGCCCCAGGGCTGAACCACGTCGCCGTCTCCGATGTTGGCGCTGGGAAGGCCGGCAATGTACGTCTCTTCCGAGAAGCCGGCGATGGTCGTATCGAAGCTCGTTCCGCCTCCCGCAAAGCGCGGGTCATTAACGTCGGCACAAGCGAAGTTCTCGCAGTACTGCGTCGCGCGAACAGTTGCATCGGCGTCGTAGTATTCAGCGGAAAGGTTGAGGAAGCCGTTTTCACCGAGCGGCAAGCCCACATTGCCCGAAATCAGGTATTCCGTGCCGTCGCCTTCATAATACTGGCCGGTTTGCGCCGTGATCGTGGCGCCTTCGGCATCGTCCTTGAGGATGAAGTTGATAACACCGGCAATGGCGTCAGACCCATACTGCGCCGCAGCGCCGTCGCGCAGGACTTCGACCGTTTTCAGCGCAGTGGCGGGGATGGTCGCGATGTCAGGGCCCTGGGTGCCGGAGCCGCCGATCTGCACCAGCGCAGCGCGGTGGCGGCGCTTGGAATTGACCAGAACGAGAGTCTTGTCGGTGGGCAGGCCACGCAGGGTTGCAGGACGCACGAACGAGGCGCCATCGGAAATCGGCTGACGCGACAGGGAGAATGATGGGACGAGCGTTCTCAGGATGTCATTGGTATCGGTGAATGACACGGCGTTGATATCGTCTTCGCCGAACACATCGATCGGCACAGGCGAGTCAGTCACGGACCGCGGCGCACCGCGCGCACCGGTCACGACCACTGTTTCCTGGACCGCTTCGGCATCCTCGGCTTCCTGGGCCACCGCCCCCGTCGATAAGACAGCGCCGGCAATGGCCGCCATGCTGACAGTGAATGAAAACTTCTTATTGAACGTCATGAACGAACCCCTTGGTGAACTGGGCGGGCCCTCGGGCCCAACTTCCCCGTCGTCCGACCCCTATCGAGGCCGGACTGGACATTGCTTCCAATCTCCGACCGGTATGACCGCGTCGAAGATCGTCAGGCGCTGCTACTGATTTCCGGCGCTCGTCACTGAGCACGATGTCCTCGATAGGCGGGACCGGAACGGCCGGCGTATTCGAGGCTCGGGTCCAACACTGCACCCGTTGACGCCACCGGAACGCTCTTTCACGAGCCGCGAAAGCGGAGGAAGAAAAGATTCTCGCGCGGTCGGTGAAAAGGTCAAAGAATAAGCAGGGTTAACAAATCCTGCACAGATCGCGTGCGGGTTGTCGTAAGGGAAATTGTGGGTGAGGGGACAATCGACGATCAGGGCAGAATGTCGGAAATCGACAGGATCGTTTCTGCAATGGCTTCAACGGTCTTGCCCTGTGCCATCGCCATCCGGCGCATGGCGTCGTAGGCGTCTTTCTCCGAAAGGTTTCGCCGCTCCATGATCAGGCCTTTGGCACGCTCAATCGTCTTCCGCGCAGCCAACTCAGCCTTCATACGTTGCAGCTCCAGGTTGAGTGCGTTGATCATCCGGAAACGTTCGGTGGTTATGGCAATAAGCGCGCTGACCCGGCTCGGTATCAAGCCATCGACCACATAGGCCGTCACGCCCGCCTGCAGGGCCCGTTTTGCAGGCTCAGGCGATGGATCCTTTGCGAAAACAAGCACCGGTAAGGCGGTCGAGGCTGACAGCCTTTCGAGCATGCCCGCTTCCTTCTGGCCAAAGGTCGGCATGTCCCAGACAAGGATGCCCGCGCGGACTTGATCGACGAGAGGTCCCAGATCGTTTTCAACCGCGTTGTAAGCAACAGTCTCGACAGCATAGCTGTCGCCGAGGCCTTCCCTAATCAGTGAGCAATGGTGCGCATCATTGTAGATCAGAAGGACCTGGACGAAAGCATCGCCCAGATGTGATTTGATGCTCGGCTCGCCCAATTCGGCCCCTTGTCGTCGTTTGTCTCAACTCGATTGGACGGTTCCAACAGGGCAGCAATCCAGGAGCCTTGTTTGGATGTCCCCGCCCTGGCGACACATTTTCTATTCTATTTCGAACAAATAGTTGAAGCCGGGTGCGTCGTCGCGGCAACAGCGCGTGCATTGACCCATGGCGGGCGCGAATGCCCAAAAGGATGACGGACTTGCTCAATCGCCATGCAGTTGAGCGGCCTGTGCGCTCGCATAGGTTCGCGATACGTATTAAGATGGCGTAATGGCAAATCATTCAAACGATCCTTCACGCTTCCGCCCAAACGTCGGGCTGGCCCTGTTTTCCAAGGCAGGGCACGTCTTTGTCGGTCGCCGAGTGAATGGCCGTGGTCCTTTCCAATGGCAGATGCCCCAAGGCGGAATCGACGCTGGCGAAACCCCCGGGGAGGCGGCGCTCCGTGAATTGGAAGAAGAAGTCGGTGTGTCGGCCAAGCTGGTGAGCGTTCTGGATGAAACCGAAGACTGGTTGCACTACGAATTTCCGCCGGACGTAAAACGGCGTTTGCCTGGACCTTATCTGGGTCAGCGGCAGAAGTGGTTCGCGTTTCGGTTTCTCGGTTCCGACAGTGACATTCGCCTGGATCGGCATACTCCTGAGTTCGATGCGTGGCGCTGGGCGCGTCTTGATGAAACTCCAAACCTGATCGTCCCTTTCAAGAGGGCGGTCTATACGCAGGTGGCCGAACGCTTTCAGTTGTGGAGCCAGGCGGGGCCGGAGCGAGCCATAGACCGCGTGGCGACGCAGGCGCGACGGGCATGAGCCGGGCCTTGCTGATGATCCACGGGGTCGGTTGCGGCGGCGACGTATGGGACACAATGCGTCCAATCTTCGAAGGGGCGGGGTTCGAGTGCGAGGCGCCGACAATCTTTCCGAACCTTCGAACGCTGGAGGATCCGCCTGAGCGATTGGGTACCCGTAAACTCTCCGATTACGTCGAGGAAATGTCCGACCAGGCCAAGGCGATGACGACGAATGGCAAGCGTCCAGCCGTGATCGGTCATTCCATGGGAGGTCTCATCGCGCAGACGCTGGCAGAACGAGGATTGGTGTCAGCGGCGATCTTCTTGACGCCCGCGTCGCCAGCAGGATGCACGGTTACAGACCTTCGCGTGGTGCGCACCTTCTGGAGTGTGGTCAGCCTGGGCGAGAAGAAACTGCCGGGGCGCGCTGTCAAGGTTGGCCGTCGGGGGTTTTCATGGGGGGTCCTGAACGCGGTACCCCGTCCGCGCCACGCCGACATTTACAAGGCCGCCCGTTATGATTCGGGGCAGGTCTACGTCGACCTTCTCAAACCACCCACCGTGGAAGCTGGCCGTGTGCGTGTGCCGACCTTGACGATCGGTGCCGGAAAGGACCGCGCCACGGTTGTGAAGGCTGTTCGGAAGGTGGCTGCAAAATATGGAGCCGCTGCGTATCCGGGCGATTACCTCGAATACCCGGACAATGCCCACTGGATCGTCGACGAGCCGGGGACAGACATTGTCACGGCAGATCTGGTGACCTGGCTAAACCGCAAAATGCCCGCCTGAGCGATTCCGCGGCGCATCGGTCACAGGTCGAAACCGAGTATGAGGTCATCATAGGTGCCCTGGCCGACCTGGAAAGCGCGCCTTCCAATCACGTTGAATCCCGCCGCCTTGTAGAAAGTGATCGCTCGGTGGTTGTTTTCGTAGACGCCCAGGAGCAGACGCGAGGCGCCCGCAGATGCGGCAAAATCCGTCGCTGTCTCCAGCAAGGCGTACCCAAGCCCCCGGCCCTGAAATCGCGACAGAAGGTAGATGCGCTTCAATTCGAGATCTGCGGGCGTGGTGGCGATGGGCAAGTCAGGATCGGCGGTGATGGCATAGCCAATCGCTGAACCGGTATTTCGAAGCGTTGCCAGCCAGGCCCTTGCGCCAGTATCCAGGAGGTCGGCGTAAGCGCGGGCGCTGTGCTGGCTGGCGCAGTGGGATACGATGTTCATCCCCGGCAGTACGTCTGCGAACGTCTCTAGAAAGGTCGCCGCGCCTATGAGCGCCAGTGCGGCAGCATCCGTCGTGGGTTCTATTTCGGCTTGCTGATGGGCCACCTTTTGTCTGTCCTGTTCTGCCGGCTTTCGATGCGAGAAGGAAGTGGCACACCGAATCAAGTGCTTCGCCCATCCGCATTTTTTAAGAATGTACGTTGATAGACTTGTGCATAACCGGTTCGGGGCCACGGATTGGACCGAGTCCGTGTTCAATAAGGACTTCGACTTCCCGAATAAAAGTGTCTTTATAACAGAGGCTTATCAGTGATTTCTCTTTTAAATGTCGAAGTTCTGCACCCCTGGCGCGAACGCGGTTTCGCGTGTTGAACTTTGCTGCGCATCGGTGTATCGCCCAAAAAGTGAATTGGTAAATGGCTGCATTTAGTAGTCCTTGATCCACTGGATGGGCAAGCAGCGGTAGCTGCGATGACGGGGTTTCATAATGGCTAACTCAATTGAGCAGGACGTTCTGCTTGAAACACTCACAGCGGACATCCAGTCCGCAGCGCCAGTTGAGGATGACGAGGGCGCGACGACGCAGTCTGCGCCGCCAATTTCGCAGCTTAATTTCGTTGGCACCGACCTTGATGAGAATATCAATGGCACCAGCGGCGATGATACCCTGGACGGTCGGGGCGGTGATGATCGCATCGTTGGCCGGGGCGGTGACGATACGCTGCTAGGCGTAACCGGCGACGACACGCTTGTCGGCGGCGGTGGCAATGATGTGCTCAATGGCGGTCAGGGTGACGACACACTGCTCGGCGGTACAGGCACTGATATCCTCAACGGCGGCGCGGGTGTTGACAGCCTCGGCGGCGGTGGCGGGAACGACATCCTCAATGGCCATGGCGGTAATGACGACCTGAATGGCGGCGGCGGGGACGATGTGATTTCCGGCAACGCTGGTGATGACCGCATTTTCGGCAATATCGGCAACGACACGCTTGATGGACAATCCGGCATGGACACCGCCGTCTTCACCGGTCGCGTGCAGGACTATACCATCAGCGAAGGAACGTCATCGGACTTCATCATCGCGGACAGTCGTGCCCGGAACGGCAATGACGGGACCGACGCCTTTTCCGATATCGAGATCCTGGAGTTCTCGAATGGCCGCATCCTGCTCGTTGGGGATGGCGGATTCAATACGATCCAGGAGGCCCTTGACCAGGCCGAGGATGGCGACACCATCCAGGTGGCAGAGGGCGTTTACACGGAACAGCTTGTTCTCGACGGTCTGACGAATGTCACAATCGTTGGCGAGGGAGCGGGTACCATCATCCGTGCGCCCTCAGCTGTGACTGTGACGGCGACCGACCTCGATGGCGGGCGTGCCGAAAACGACGACGAACTTGATGATATTGACGTCGGTGCCGTGATCACCGTGCTGGACAGTTCAGGCATTCGCCTGATGGATCTGGCCGTGGACGCGGATGATGCGGCCGGCGCCGTCGTTGGTGGCGACAACACCAAGTTTGCCGGCATTCTCATGGTTGATAGTTCCGGCAATATCTCTGACGTGTCTGTCTTCGATGCGCGCAGCCCCCTGGACGGCGGGGTCCCGGTGAACGAGGCAGATGGTTTTGGCATCGCCGTATACAATACCGACAGCGTTTCCCGTGAGGTGGTGATTGCCGACTCGCTTGTGACGTCGTTCCAGAAAGCGGGTATCGTCGCGAATGGCGACGGACTTAGCGTCGGTGTTGCGCGAAACACAGTCCAGGGTGCAGGGTTCATTCCGGGTTCGGACGCGCTGCTGCAGGTCGGCATCAAGATTGAGAATGACGCTGGCGGCCAGGTCATTCAAAATACGGTGTCAGCGATTGGAACGCTTCGCGGCGATGCGCCCTCAGTGGGTGTCCTGGCCGACCAGGCTGCCGACGGAGTAAGCATCAACAACAACACTTTTGTGGGCGTCGATGCAGACAATACCCACACGGGCGTGCTTGTGGACGGCGTCACCGACGACGCCACGGTTTTCGGAAATACGTTTGTCGGCCTGCTGAACGGGATCGCTGCTTTGAACGGCGTTGATGATATCCTGATTGATCAGTCAACGTTCACCAACATGCTCGACAGCGTCGAAACCTTGGGCTTTGGCGAACGGCCCGGTCTTCAGATTGCACTTTCGGCGTCAGATGATGACGGGTCGCTTGCGTTCTTCAGCGGCACGCCGGGCACTGACCTCATTGAGGGCAGCCGACGCCCCGATACAATCGAGACTGCCGGCGGCGACGATCGGATTGATGGCGGCGACGGCGGCGATACGTTGAATGGCGGTGCCGGCAATGACACGCTGAACGGCGACGACGGCATGGACCTGATCCTCGGCGAAGGAGGCAGTGACCTTATCAGCGGCGGTAATGGTGGCGACACCTTGCAGGGCGGCGGTGGATCCGATCAGTTGAATGGTCAGGATGGCAATGACGTCCTGGCTGGTGATGGCGGTGATGACCTCCTGAATGGTGGGTCTGGAACCGACAGTCTTTCCGGCGGTGCGGGCAACGACATCCTCAACGGCGGTGTTGGAAATGACACGCTCGACGGTGGAGCCGGCAATGATGTCCTTTCCGGGCAGGGCGGCATTGATACGTTTGTGTTCAATGCAGCTGAGGACGGCACGAATACGGTGTCGGACTTTGCCGCGGGTGAGACAGTCGAGTTGAGCGGTTTCGGTTTCGGAAGCGATGCCGCTGCGGGCGCCGCATTCAGTCAGGTCGGTGATGATGTCGTCTTCACAGCATCGGGCGTTGAGGTCACATTTACTGATGCCGACGTTGAAGACGTGAAGGATGGAATTGTACTTTCCACCAGCGCGCAGTCACTCGCTTCGGTTGATGTCGTACGCGTAACGGAACCGGACGAGAGTTTCACGTTCGATCTGGATGATGGCTTTTCGGAGATCGCCTAATCATGAGCGAGACTTGGCGTGGATCGATCGGTCTGCGCGAAGTCTTTAAACGGTTTAGATTGGCAGGAACTTAGGGTTCGAGAATGAGCGAAGGTCTTGTCAACAAGCAGGGATTGGAAGCAGTGTGCACAATTTCGCACTTTGTGGTACGACCCGAGCATCGGAGTTGGGGTACTCAATGAAACGCTTTCTAATTGCAACAGCGGCCACGATTGGTTTTGCATCTGCGGCGGCGTCGGCCGATCCGGTAGGCATGTTGGTGGCATCGTCCGGCGATACGGGGACGGTTGTCGTGCTCCGCGGCGGAAAAGCCTTGGCCATGGAACCAAATCTCGAGCTCCTGGCGGGTGATCGTCTGGTTGTTCGTGGGAACGGCGCAGTCGACGTTTCCGCATATGGCTGCGCGCAAACGCTGACGGCGCCCGCAATGGCAATGATGAATGATCAATTCTGCCTGCGGCAGCCTGTAACCCTTGAGACAGCCGCCGCGCCGGCCAGCGCACCCGCTCCAGAGAGCGGATCTGGCATTGCCGGTGTGAATAGCGTCGCAGCAGGGTCTCTGGGTGCTGGTGCAATCGCCGTTGCAGCCATTGCTGGCACAACGGGTGATGATAGTACGTCGCCGACCATTAATGCCCCGACGGCAGAAACGCCGACGAGTGGAGGCGATGGTGTCAGCGGGACGATCGTGGAAGGTAATGGAGGCGCAGATGCGCCTGTTACCGAACTCGACGTAGACACGTTTGATCCTGGCTCCGGCCTCGATAACGGTCTCTTCGGGTTTTTTGAAGCAACCAGTTCATAGGCCCCTTGCAACGCGCTTTTCGAAGGCGGCGATCACCGTTGATTGCCGCCTTTATTTATTGTCGTTGATTTCGCCGAGAATGCGGATCGTTACTTCTGTTCCCTCATCGCAAGCTGACGCATTCGGCGCTCTGTCTATAAGGGCGTTTGCGAGCAGGAATGGCCGCAAAAGGGAGCTGTCCTGATTGCGTGATGGAAAAACGTTGACAAGGCCTTTGCTATCAATCCGGGCATTCGCCCGTAGGAATGATCTCCGGGGCCCGTTTTCCGAGAGTGCTGTACCGGTGATTGCCGTAGCGGTTGGCAACTGTTGACGGGTAAGCAAGGGTCGCAGGAAGAGGTGTGCGCATACCAGCGATGAGGCTGGATTTCCGGGTAGGCCAAGAACCAGTTGGTGCTCTTTCTGCGCAAACCATGTGGGTTTGCCAGGCCGTACGGCGACCTTGGAAAAGATCATCTGAAAGCCGAGGGCATCGAACGCCGCTTTCATATGGTCGTGCTCGCCAACCGATGCGCCGCCGATTGGAACAATGACGTCGGCGTCACTGGCCTGAGTAATGTACGTCCTGATCTCATCGGCACGGTCGGGCGCGATCCCCAGATCACGATAGCTGTCGCCCCACGACTGCACCAAAGAGGCGAGGGCATAGTGACTGGAAGCAACGATCTGGCCCGGGGACAGGTCATGCCCCGGGGGGCGAAGCTCGTCACCATTGGCGAGAAACGCGACTTGCAATCTCTTCTGAACAGTCACGTTGGCATGGTTTGCTGCGGCGGCGATGGCCACATGCGGTGCCTCCAGGCGCGTCCCCTGCGAAATGAGTGTGTCGCCTGCCGCGAAATCGATTCCAGCCTTCCGGACGTGGCTCGGGCCAGTCTCCTGCTCTGGGACCCGAACGGTGTCACCGTCGCGGGACACGCGTTCTTGAATCACCACACAGTCGGCGCCGTCGGGGAGGGCGCCGCCGGTGAAGATGCGAACGCAGTCCCCCGGTCCAAGCGATTGTTCGAACGGGCGACCAGCCGGTGCTTCACCGATCAAGCGCAGGACGGCTTCGCCTCCGGCCACATCCGAGCGCCGCACCGCATAGCCGTCCATGGCAGAAACAGGGAGCGGCGGCTGGGTAATTCGTGCGGTCACGGGCGCGGCCAGGATACGGCCTGCCGCCTGGTCAAGGGGTATGCGCTCGCTGCCGCGGTCGGGGCAATGGTCCAGGATCATGGTAACGGCGTCATCGACGCTGATGGCGTCGGTCACGATGTATCCTGCCGATAATCGCCGGAGCTCCCGCCCGTCTTCTCCACAAGCGCGACAGGCCCGATAGTCATTGCCTTATCGACGGCTTTCAACATGTCATAAAGCGTCAGGCACGCGACACTGGCGGCTGTGAGTGCTTCCATCTCGACGCCGGTTTTGCCGAGGGTCTTCACGCGGACATCAACAATCAGCGCAGTCGCGGTGGGATCCGGGACGATCTCGACCTTGACGCTTGTCAGCGGCAGGGGATGGCAGAGCGGGATAAGGTCAGCGGTACGCTTGGCGCCCATGATTGCGGCCAGTTCCGAAACGGCCAACGGATCGCCCTTTTTGCCACCGCCAGACGTTGCCATGGCGAATGCGTCGGACCCCATGCTAATTCGACCACGGGCGTGGGCCGTGCGCTCGGTGTCGGTCTTGTCGCCAATGTCTACCATGCGGGCACGGCCGTCGGGGCCGATATGGGTCAGTTGAGGGCGCGGTTTGGATACCAAGGCTAGCGCTCCATGAACCGGGGCATGAGTTCCACGAGGTTGCAGGGTCGGTAACGACTATCGAGTTGGTAGCGAATGATCTCGTCCCAACCATCCCTGGCCGCACCGGTTGAACCAGGTAAGCAAAAGATGATCGTACCTGCTGCCAGCCCAGCGGTTGCTCTCGATTGAAGCGTTGAAAGGCCCACGGTCCCGTAGCTGACTTGGTGAAAGATGACGGAAAAACCCTCGATCGTCTTGTCGAACAGGGGAGTCACCGCTTCGTATGTGATATCGCGCCCGGTCAGGCCCGTCCCGCCCGACGTAATCACCACATCGATTTCGGGGTCGCCAATCCAGGTTTCGACTTTTGTGCGAACAGCCGATGCGTCGTCTTTCAGAATGTCGCGAACGGCCAAGGTATGGCCCGCCGTCTCGAGCCGGTCCACCAGGGTTGCTCCCGACGTATCGGTTTCCAGGGTTCGGGTATCGCTGACAACGAGGACGGCGATACGAACAGGTACAAAGGGTCTTGTTTCATCAATGCCGGCCATGGTCGTCTGCCTCCTTGAGGTCGTCTGTCCACCGGTCGCGGTCGGCATAGTCTTCATCGCGCGGTTCGATCCACAAGGTGCGGTCGCCTCGCGCCTCCTTTTTCCAGAAGATGGCTTCCGTCTTGAGATAATCCATAAGGTAGTCGGCAGCCTCAAAGGCCTCCCTGCGGTGTGTCGAGGCGGTGGCGACAAAGACAATGGCGTCACCCGGCGCCATATCGCCCACACGGTGGGTAACGGTCCATGCGATCAGCGGCCAACGGTTTGATGCCCGCCTGCCAGCGGCGGCGATCCCCTGCTCGGTCAGTCGCGGATGGGCCTGCAGGTGCAGGCCGGTCACCGGTGTGCCCGCCGCTGAAGGGCGAACGAGGCCGGTGAACGAGACAATGCCGCCCGCTTCGGGTGCCCCGGCGGTAAAGGTCGCCAGCGCTTGTCCCGGATCGAACGGACGATCTGTCAGATATCGGTCCATGGGGCTTATCCGCCTCCCACCGGCGGCATGAATGCGACTTCGTCACCGTCGCGAAGGGCTTGCGGCGCATTGAGGAACCGGTTGTTGATTGCAAGCCTCACCGATGGAGCCCGGAGGGCGCCCGCCATCCCGTGAAACTCGTCGAGCCATTTCGTGAGGACATCGCTGTCGGTAATATCGCTGGGCACTTCTACCGTTTCCGTATCCGTGCCTGCGGCATCCATAAGCTTGCCGAAGTAAACCACCGTCAGGCGCACAATCGGTATCAGCCTCCGGTCATCGACATGTGCCGGGCGACCGCAGGCGCTGCGCCGCGCCGGTCGATCCGGAAGTCGTGTTTCTCGGGTTTGGCACCGAGCGCCTTGTCCAGGGCCTCGTCGAGGAGGCTGTTGTCGCCCGGTGCAGCCTCTCGGATAGCGGCACGCAAGTCCACATGGTCGTCCTGGCCCAGGCACATATAGATCCGGCCTGTGCAGGTTACGCGGACACGGTTGCAGCCGGCGCAGAAATTGTTGGTGAGCGGCGTGATGAAGCCAATCCGGCCGCCGGTTTCTGCAACACGGACATAGCGGGAGGGGCCGCCAAGGGCATCCTTGGCTGGAAGGTCTTCGAGGGTAAACCGCGTTTCCAACTGGTCGCGAATCATGGGGAGGGGGATATACTGGTCAAACCGATCTTCGCCGGTTTCGCCGAGGGGCATCACTTCGATCAGGGTGAGGTCCATGCCTTTTTCGTGTGCCCAGGCAACCATGTCGGCGATTTCATTCGCGTTATCGTGTTTCAGTGCGACGGTGTTGATCTTGACGCTCAAGCCCGCGTCGAGGGCGGCATCGATCCCGTCGAGAACCCGCGGCAACTCGGCGCGCCGGGTGACGCGCTTGAAGGTGTCAGGGTCGAGACTGTCGAGCGAGATATTGACCCGCTTCACACCTGCCTGCGCCAGCCGGTCTGCGCTGGCTGCCAGTTGGGTCGCATTTGTGGTGAGGGTCAGTTCGTCAAGCCCGTTGTCAAGGTGCTGGCCCAGGGCGTCGAACAAGTCGAGGACGCCCTTGCGGACCAGGGGTTCTCCGCCGGTGAGGCGTATTTTGCGAACACCGCGGTCGATGAATACGGCGCAAAGCCGTTCCAGCTCTTCCAGGGTCAGCAGGTCATTCTTGGGCAGGAACACCATGGTTTCGGCCATGCAATAGGTGCAGCGCAGGTCGCACCGGTCTGTAACCGAGAGCCGCAGATAACTGACCTGGCGGCCAAACCGATCGACCAGAGCGCGTCCAGGCTGGCCTTTGGACCGGACAAAACCATCAGCCATGAATGAGAGCACCCTTCGCCATCGCAGCCTTCCAGTCAGACACCGTATCAATATCTTTGGCCATGGATGCATCCATGCGGATTTCCGACCGTGGTTCAAGGGTCTTGAAAACCAATTTGGCACCCGCGTCGCCGGTTAGCTTTTCTAGTCCAGGGAATGCGGTGCGCGAAAAACAGGCAGGTGGCAACAGGGCCGGACCACAGCGTGACATGGCGGCAACTGCTGTCTCGCCCGCTTGGACGACCGCATGTAGATGCCCGGTCGTGATGAATGGCATGTCGGCCAGCAAGATGAGCAGGCGGTCTACTCCGGTCCCATCTGCCAGTCTGGCAGCCAGGGCGATCGAACTGGCCTGTCCGGTATGGGCGTTTTCGTTGACCGCAATCGTCCATCCGCCGGCCTCAAGGGCGCAGGCCCGGGCAGGGTAGTCCGGGGAGGTGATGGCCCAGTGGGCGATCGCCGGCAGCTTTCGGGCAGCATTGGCAGCATGCAGGCACAGGGGAGCGCCGGCAATCGGCGCCATGAGCTTGTCGCCTCCCTCAAAACGACTGGACGAGCCGGCAGCCAGCAGTGCAATCGCGAGGCTCACGATAGGGGCGCCTCATAGGCACCGATTATCTCCGCCAGCGCGGACACAGCCAGGCCCGATGCGTTGCGCATCGATGGAAGAACACCGACGGGACCGCAGATGCGGGCAATCTTGCTGTCGGCGACGCCGGCTTTACGCAGCCTTTCGCAACGAGCTGCGTGGGATTTCGGGCTACC
>JBCBKE010000001.1:0-97010 GCA_038522375.1 Pseudomonadota bacterium | reverse complement strand
CGCCCCCAGCGCCGTGGCGTAGAGCAGGTCAAACAAGGCCGATCGCTGGATCGCGACCGCATGCAGGTCAGGCCGCAGCGCGCCAAATCGGACATTGAGGACGGTCCGGCCCGACGGAACGCTCTTGCCGACCAACCGCTCGATCACCGCGCCGCGCGTAGCGGCCGCCTGCCGAAGGCCCATCGCATCCAGCACTGCCAGCCCGGTTTCCTGCAGCATGAGGCCTGACCCGACAGGCTGAGGACACTCGAACCGGTCGAAGACATCCACCCCATGGCCGTCACGGGCCAACAGGGTCGAGACCGCCAATCCGCCGATGCCGGCGCCAAGAACGGCGATTTTCATGGGACAAACTCCGAGGGCCGGCGAATTGCGGCGTTACTCGGCAGCGGTCTTGGCCGTATCGGGCAAAGTGCGCATTGCGGCGGCCTTTGCCTCAACCTCGCTCACGATATGCTCGATCATGTCGTCATTCGAGACCTTGTGGCTCGGCGCGCCGGCCATGTACATCATGCCGGCCTCCTTGCCGCCACCGGTAAAGCCCATATCGGTGAGCGCCGCTTCGCCCGGCCCGTTAACGACACAGCCGATAATCGAGAGCGAAATCGGCTCGGAGATGTGGGCAAGGCGCTGCTCCAGCGTCTCCACTGTCTTGATCACGTCAAAGCCCTGACGCGCGCAGGATGGGCAAGCGACAATGTTCACACCGCGGGTGCGCAAACCCAGCGATTTCAGCATCTCGAAGCCGACCTTGATCTCCTCGACCGGGTCAGCCGACAGCGAAACCCTGATCGTATCACCGATGCCCGCCCATAGCAGGGCCCCCATACCGATGGAGGATTTCACCGTCCCGGTGCGCAGCCCTCCCGCCTCGGTAATACCCAGGTGCAGGGGCGCGTCGGTCTGCTCGGCAAGCTGCTGGTAGGCGGCAACCGTCAGGAACATGTCCGACGCCTTCACTGAAATCTTGTACTCGTCGAAACCGAGATCATCGAGGATGCGCGCATGGTCCAGCGCGCTTTCCACCATGGCGTCGGGGCAGGGCTCGCCATACTTCTCCAGAAGGTGCCGCTCGAGGGAGCCACCATTGACGCCGATGCGGATTGAGCAGCCATTCGCGCGCGCGGCGGTGACCACTTCCTTCACCCGGTCGGGCGATCCGATATTGCCAGGGTTGATCCGCAAGCAGGCAGCGCCGGCATCAGCCGCTTCAACCCCGCGTTTATAGTGAAAGTGAATATCGGCCACCAGGGGAACGTGGACGTCCCGCGCAATGGTCCTGAACGCTTGCGTCGACTCCTCTGTGGGGCACGAGACCCGGACGATGTCGGCGCCCGCCTCTTCCAAACGGCGGATCTGGTCTATGGTCGCGGCGGCATCCTCGGTCGGCGTATTGGTCATGGACTGGACCGCAATCGGCGCATCGCCACCGACCTCAACCGCGCCCACGCGGATCTTGCGGCACTTCCGGCGGTCGATCGAGCGCCAGGGACGAATGGTATTGATGGACATGGCAGGCTCACTCCGCCTCGATGCGTCCCTTTCTATGTGGCCCTGAACACCGCTGCGGTAAACCCACCACGGTGCCACACAGCCCGGTAGCGCTTGATGTCCTCGGGCAAGAGCTGTGTTTCCGTCCCTGATGCACGCGCGAAAGCCGGAAAGACACCGGCGCTCGGTTCCGCAGCAAGCGGAAATCACCTAGTGGCGAGGAGAAATCGCATCGCTGGCGGCCAGGGTCGGCGCAACAGACTTCATCGCCCGGCGGGCAACAAGATCGACGCTTTCAGCATAGACGGAGACGTCATCGGTGCCGAGCGGCGCAACGACCACGTCGCCGACGCGCCATTCGAACGCTCCGCCATCGCGTGCGGACACCGTCCAACCGGCGCCAATCCTTGGGAAATAGACCTCGTTTGCACGCATTTCGCGATCCCGGAACAGGGTACCATTGGCGCCCCGCACTTCGATCCAGCCCTTGCGAACCGCAACCAAAGTCAGCGGAAGCGCCGTGTAGTCGCCCTGCATAGCGGCAGCAGCGCTATCAAAGGGCGGCAGTTCCGTGCGGGTGACCCGCTCATCGGCCGGCGCGTTCTGGGCGGACTCCGATCCCTCAGACCCGGACGTCAGCGCCATCAGGCCAACAAGGCAAAGCCCCAGACCGGCAGCGATGGCGGCAGGCAGCGCCCAGGTGGGCCGCTTGAGTTTATCAGAATCGACCTTTTTGGCCTGAAGCTCAGGCCGAACCTTCGTGTCATCAAGAAATCTGCTCTCAGCGCGGTAGAGCGTCAGGACATCTTCGGCAGGCAGGTAAAGGGCGCGCGCATAGGTCAGGATGCGGGGCGCCCGAAACCCGCGCGGCATCTCGGAAAGGTCCATTGTCTCGATTGCGGTGATCACCGTCACATCGAACTTCAGGCTTGCTGCCACCTCGTGAACCGACAATCCCTGCGCCTGACGGGCAGCCAGGAACAGGTGTCCGATCGGTACCGTCTGGTCACCTCTGGCCCGGGCAGCGAAAAGGCGCTGGGTGCGTTCGCCAGGGCTGAGCGTCGGCCAGTCATCCCCCAATGAACCGAAATCTGCGTTATCGGCTCCCGTTTCCGGGGAATTCGTATCGGAACGCATCGTCTCGTCTTCAACGCCTGACCCTGGGAAGGACACGATATTGGAGGTGGGATTTGGTTTAGCCATCGGTAATACGCGTCTCGCTCACATCCACTCTGGAACGGTTATCTCGAAACCACCGGGCCCTGCTGCGAATGCGTAGACGGTCTGTGCCGTCATTTCAATGCACCGCTGCTTGACCTTCAGTGTCTCGAAACAAGGCTAATACTTCCTTACGCAGGTCGCCTGTTCCGTTCTCCAGCAGATTGCAAAGCGCGTGCCGGATTTCCCCCATATCGGCCGCTCGCACGGCCATCTTCACAGGACCGATCCCGGACGCCGGCATGGAGAGCTGCCGATACCCCAGCGCAATCAGGCAAAGGGCCTGGACTGGATGCCCGGTTGCCTCGCCACAGATCGAGGTCTTGATGCCCAGTTGCTCACAGGTGTCGGCCACCTGTTTCAGGAACCGCAACGCCGGTCGGCTGATGATATCGTAACGGTCCGCCACTTTCGGGGTCATCCGGTCGGCTGCAAAGAAAAACTGCAACAGGTCATTCGTGCCAATCGAAATGAAATCCACTTCCTCGCGGATTTCCTGCAAGGCGTAGGCAAAGGCAGGCGTCTCCAGCATGGCGCCGATTTTCAGGTCCGAAGGCGGCGCGAAGCCGCGATCGGTGCTCCACGCCATTTCTTCCAACAACAGCGCCTTTGCCTCGAAAAACTCCTCGGCCACAGTGAGCATCGGGAACATGACCTGGAGCGGTTTACCCGATGACGCCCGCAGCAGAGCCCTCAATTGCCGCCGGAAAAACCCCCGGGAGTCGAGGGCAAACCGAATGGACCGCCAACCCAGCGCTGGATTCTCTTCCCGGGTCTGGTTGAGGTTGGGCAGCATCTTGTCCCCGCCAAGGTCAACGGTGCGAAAGATGATCGGCTTGCCAGCGGCCCGTTCGATGGCATCCGTGTAAAAGGCCTTCTGCTCTCCCAGGCTCGGCATGGTTTCGGCTACCAGGAACTGGAACTCCGTGCGGAACAGCCCGACCCCGGCTGCACCGGCAGTGGCGATCTGGTCCAGGTCGATCTGCAGGCCGGCATTCAGCATCAAGGTGACCTCCACCCCATCAAGGCTCCTGGCAGGGGCATCACGCAGCGCCGCATAGCGCTCCTCACGCTCGCTCGAAAGGGCGACCTTGTTGCGATAGGCCGTCAGGATCGCCTCGTCGGGGCGCAGGTGCAAGGCACCGTCTTCAGCGTCGACAATGACCTTGTCACCCGTCTCGAGCGACGTTGTCAGCCCCGGCACGCTGCCAAGCGTAGGGATACCCATGGCGCGTGCCACAATGGCCGCGTGGGAAGACACCGACGCCTCTTCCATCACAATGCCCTTGAGCCCGGTGTTGCGGTACTCAAGCAGGTCGGCCGGGCCAAGCCGGCGCGCCACAAGCACGACATCACCTTCGGCTATATCCGCTCTCAGGGTTTCATTGCCGCTCAGAATGCGGAGCAGGCGATTATCGAGATCCTCCAGGTCATACAGCCGTTCCTTGAGGTAGGGATCGGTCGCTTTCTCGAGGCGCGCACGGTGCTCGCGCCGGGCCCGGTCAATCGCCGCCTCGGCCGTCAACCCCCCATCAACCGCATCGAACAGCCGCTCGGTCCAAGCCGGATCATGGGCCAGAAGCCGGTAGGTCTCGAGCACGTCCCGCGGTTCGCCCTTGAGCGCCCCGCTATCGATTGTCACCATCGTATCGACATTGAGCCGCAACACCCGCAGCGCCTTGTCGAGCCGTTTGAGCTCGTCACTGCGGTTTTCAGCGAAGAATTTTGCCGCCGGCACTTCCGGGTCGTGGAACCGCACCTCGCCAAACCCGATCCCTCCGCACAACACCCGTCCAGCCAATCGCGATGCCCGACGCGTCCGCATGGAGATTTCATCGCCGGTGTCATCGGTCACCGTGACGGCAAGTTCGGCCAGCACCATGGCGATGGTCTGCAAGGTTTCGATCTCGTCCTCGCCATAGGCCCGCTCGGTCCGGTTCTGGACCGTGAGGACGCCGATAAGGCGGCCTCCGCGTAGGATCGGCACGCCGAGAAACGCATGGTAGGGATCTTCGCCGGTTTCGGGCCGGTAGGAGAAGGCCGGGTGCCGGGGCGCATCCTGGATCGCCAGCGGCTGGGCCGTCTGGGCGATCTGACCGACCAGCCCCTCATCCATGGCGAGCCTGGTCGAAAAGACCGCCTCGCGACGCAGCCCCTCGGTCGCCGCCAGTTCAAGATCGTTATTCCGGGTCCGCAGGTAGATCGAGCAGACATCCGCAACCATGGTGCCGGCGATCAGCTGGACAATCTTGTCCAGCCGGTCGCGCGTGTCATGTCCCTCCGCCATCATCTGGCGAAGGCGGTTCATCAACAATCGGGGTGCGGAAAAAGCCTGGGGCATGTCAAAAGAGTGTCACGGATCGCCTTACGCTGCGTCAAGCCCGAAGGCCGTATGAAGCGCGCGAACGGCCAATTCCGTGTAGGCTGCCTCAATAAGCACCGAGATCTTGATCTCTGATGTGGCAATCACATCGATATTGATGCCACGCTCATAAAGCGCCTGGAACATGGTCTCGGCGACGCCCGTGTGGCTTTTCATGCCAACCCCGATGATCGAGACCTTCGCCACATCCGTCACGACCTCCAGCCGTTCGAACCCGATATCGTCTTGATGCCTGGCAAGCGCGTCGTGGGCGATGACGCTGTCCCTGTCGGTGCACGTGAACACCATGTTCGCCTGCCCTTCGCCCCGGGCATTGGCTTGCACGATCATGTCCACATTGACGCCGGCCGCCGCCAGGAGAGAGAAGATACGGGCGGACACGCCAGGTTTGTCGACCACGCCATAAAGTGTGACCTTGGCTTCATCGCGTGAGTACGCCACGCCGCTGACGACTTGTTTTTCCACGATTTCATCCTCCGAACAAACGAGCGTGCCCGGATTGGGCTTATCATGCTGAACGAAACTCGACAGCACGCGGATGGGGACGGTGTGGTTCATGGCCAGCTCGACGGAACGGGTCTGCAACACCTTTGCGCCAAGGGATGCCATTTCCAGCATCTCCTCATAGGAGATTTTCTCCAGCCTCTGGGCCTTCTGCACGATGCGGGGGTCGGTCGTGTAAACACCGTCCACGTCCGTGTAGATGTCACAGCACTCGGCGCCCAGGGCGGCGGCGATGGCAACCGCGCTTGTGTCCGATCCCCCACGGCCAAGGGTCGAGATCCGCGCGTCCGGGGTGACGCCCTGGAACCCGGCAACCACCGCAATCTCTCCGCCCTTAACCCGCGAGGGAAGCGCATCGCCTTCGAAACCCTGGATCCGGGCCCGGGCATGGTCCCCATCGGTGCGCATTGCCAACTGCCAGCCGAGCCAGCTTCGCGCCTTCAGGCCGCGCCGCCGCAGGGCCAGTGCGAGCAACCCGCTGGTGACCTGCTCGCCGGACGAAACGACGACATCGTATTCGTCATCGAACGTGCCCGGCGACAGCGTATCGTCTGCGGCCCCATGGGCGAGATCGACCAGCCGGTTGGTTTCACCTGCCATGGCCGACACAACCACTGCCATCTGTTCGCCATCCCGCGCACGCGCAGCGACCAGATCGGCCACATGGTCAATCCGCTCCAGCGACGCGACCGATGTGCCGCCGAATTTCAGGACCTTTAGTGCCATTGCCTCCACGCAATCTACGCCCATCTCCCTTGGGGCGGCAATCCCCCTCTTTAGGCGGGCGGCCCGCCGCAAGCAAACAGGAAGCCTCACCGGATGGTTAAGACCCTCTCAGCCAGCACAGAGCGCCCGGAAACCCCGAGCATCGATCCGTCGGAGATCGACAAGTTCACCGCAATGGCGGCGGAATGGTGGGACCCGAAGGGCAAATTCAAGCCCCTGCACAAGTTCAATCCCGTGCGGCTCGGTTTCTTGCGGGACACGATCGTAACGCAATTCGGCCGCGACGACACGGCCCGCCGCCCCCTCGACGGCCTTCGCCTGCTGGACATCGGCTGCGGTGGCGGGCTGGTCAGCGAGCCCATGGCGCGCCTCGGGGCGTCGGTCACTGGGGTCGATGCGGGAGACGCCAATATCAAGACCGCCATGGTCCACGCCAAGGATGCACGCGTCGAGATTGATTACAGGGTCGGAACTGCTGAGGGCCTGCTGGCGAACGGGGAGCCGCCGTTCGACGTGGTCCTGAACCTTGAAGTGGTCGAGCATGTGGCAGACCCGCAGCAATTCCTGAAAGACTGCGCCGGTCTGGTCGCACCTGGCGGTGTCATGGTCGTCGCCACCCTCAACCGCACACCCAAGGCCTGGGCCCTCGCGATCGTCGGTGCAGAGTACGTGCTCGGATGGCTGCCCCGCGGCACCCATGCCTTCGACAAGTTCGTCACACCCGATGAAATCAAACGCGCCGTCGAGGCCGCAGGCATGGACGCCAGACCGCCCAAGGGTGTGAGCTATTCGCCCCTTTCGGATGCCTGGCGGCTCTCGAACGATGCAAAAGTAAACTATATGATGGTGGCGACACGGACGGCCTGACGGGTTACAAACCTGACAGGATGAGTGTTGTAACCCCGCTGGACATTCTCGATTACTGGATCGGTCCCGCGCGCGACAATGCCGAGGCCGCAAAGCGGCAACATGGCCTCTGGTTTGGCAAATCGGCCGAAACTGACCATGAGATTGCCGAGCGATTCCTGCCGACCCTCGCAGCCCTGGCATCCGGGCTGGCCGACGACTGGGCCAGCCGTGGTCCCCGGGCCAGGCTGGCGGCCATTATCGCGCTCGACCAGTTCACCCGGAACATTTTCCGCGGCAAGCGCCACGCCTTCGAAAACGACCACGTGGCCCTGGCCCTGACCAAGGCCGGCCTGGCCCGCCGCCACCATGCCGGGCTCATGGAAGTGGAACAGATCTTCTTCTACCTTCCCCTGGAACATTCTGAGCGGGCCGAAGACCAGGCCCTGGCGGTTGCCCTCTGTGAAGGGCTCGCCCAGTCGGCGAGGGCGGAATTCGTTCCCCTGGCATACAGCACCCTGGACTATGCCCGGCGCCACCAGGCCGTTATCGACCGTTTTGGCCGCTTTCCCCACCGCAATGCCGCGTTGGGTAGGGGAAACACGCCGGAAGAGACGGAGTACCTTTCAAGACCGGGCGCCGGGTTCTGACCGGCACGCGACCGCCCACTCGCCGATCATGCCAGCGACGGATCGATCTCCTTGCACGCCGCAAGCAAGCCTTTCACCGCATCGACGGAGTTCTGGAACATCGCCTTTTCCGCGTCATCAAAATCGAACTGGATGATCCGTTCGGCCCCGTTCGCGCCGATCAGTGCAGGTACGCCGACATAGAGGCCGTCAACCCCGTACTCCCCGGCGCAGTAGGCTGCGATCGGCAAAACCCGCTTCTGGTCCCGCAGGTAGGACTTCGCCATGGCAATCGCGCTTTCGGCCGGCGCGTAGAAGGCTGAGCCGGTCTTCAGAAGGCCGACGATTTCGCCACCGCCCTTGCGGGTCCGGTTCACGATGGCGTCCAGCTCTTCCTGGGTCATCCACCCCTGCTTCACCAGGTCCGGCAGCGGCAGGCCACCCACCGTGGAATGGCGCACCATCGGCACCATCGTGTCGCCATGGCCACCCAGGGTCCATGCAACGATGTCAGCCACCGACACACCGGTCTTCTCCGACAGGAAATAGGCGAAACGGCTGGAATCGAGCACGCCCGCCATGCCCACGACCTTGTTGGTCGGCAGGCCGGAGAATTTCTGCAACGCCCAGACCATGGCGTCTAGAGGGTTGGTAATGCAGATCACAAACGCGTTCGGGGCATGCGCCTTGATCCCTTCGCCCACGGCCTTCATCACCTTGAGGTTGATCCCGATCAGGTCATCGCGGCTCATGCCCTCTTTGCGCGGCACGCCGGCGGTCACGATGCACACATCCGCGCCGGCGATATCGGCGTAATCCTGGGTCCCCTTCAGCGCCACCGACGACTTGTAGACGGGGGTCGACTCTGCGATGTCCAGGCCCTTGCCCTGGGGCGTGCCTTCGGCAATGTCGAACAGCACCACATCGCCGAGTTCGTCGCGCGCCGAAACGTGGGCAAGCGTGCCTCCGATCATGCCAGATCCGATAAGGGCGATCTTGTTGCGGGCCATGGGTATCTCCGTCGTCGCGTCCAGGGAAAGGGAAGTCAGCGCCCGCTTAGCCAAGCCCCACCAGAAGTGCAATGCATCTTAAGTCGGGCAGGCTAGTCCCGGCCCTGGGCTGCATCGGCCGCATCGCAAATCGCTTCGGCAAAGGCAGGCATGTTGTAGGCGCGGATCGAAAGCATGAGCTCGGGCGTCGATATATCGACAATGTTCGTTCCGATACCCTTTCGGAATTTCACGTCGGAAATCGCGGTCAGTGCAATGACAACCGGGTCGATCGTCCCGTCGGCGTGCACCACCTTGTTCAGGGCGTTGGGCCAGAACTCAATCGTGTCCCGGGTCAGGTAGGCCGTGCCGCCGACCCAAAGACCGCCCAGCAACTTTTCGGCAAGTCCCAAGCCCTTACCGGCCGGTTGACCCAGCGCCATCGCGCCAAGGCCGCCGATCCGCGCCTCTTTCATGAGGGCGTTGGCCATTCGCTTGTCGATCCACTCCGGCGGGGCATTCATGACGCCATACGCCCTCCCCTCGGAGCGTCGGTCAAGCGCGGAAGCGACTGCGCTAAGTTGGTGGTTGCCTGCCGGTGGAACTTGCGCGACAAGGCTGAATATTAATCGTGAACCCACCAACGGACATTGCCATGGCCACCCTGCCCCGCATATCCCGCTCGCCCGTCTCGCCGGACCGGTGCCACCTCGCAAGGTCCATCGACCTGGTGGGCGAGCGCTGGACGCTTCTGATCCTGCGGGCCGCGATGTTCGGGGTCCGGCGCTTCGATGATTTCCAGACCGAATTGGGGTGCCCCCGCACAGTCCTGTCGGGCCGGCTGAAAACCCTGACCGATGCAGGCATTCTGGCCCGCGAGCCCTATCAGGAACCGGGCAAGCGCACCCGGTTTGAATACGTCCTGACCGAAAGGGGCCGCGCCTTGCAGCCCACCCTGATCATGTTGACCCAATGGGGCGATACCCATCTCGGCGATGGCCCGCCACCGGTCAGCTTCACCGACACCAAAACCCGCAAACCGGTCCATGCCGGCTTCATCGGCGCTTCCGGCCGGTCGGTTCCGCCCGAAAGGCTGCGGGTGAAAGTACGCCGCGGCTAGCCGCGCAAGGTGGACACAACGCGCTGTCACCTTGTCTTGCCCGACACTGGCCGCTAGGCAGGAGCAATGGACGAAAAATCCCCTTCTGGCGCCCAGACCCTGGTTCTTGGCACGCGCGGATCGCCCCTGGCACTCGCCCAGGCCCATTGGGTTGCCGGTGAAATCAGCAGGAATTCCGATGGCGCCTTCGCGTGCGAGATCCAGACCTTCACCACAAAGGGCGACCAGCTCACCACCGAACGGCTGATCAATTCCGGTGGCAAGGGGCTGTTCACAAAGGAGCTCGATACCGCGCTGCTCGACGGCCGGATCCACCTGGCCGTGCATTCCCTCAAGGATGTGCCGACCCGGTTGCCCGATGGCATCATCTGCGCGGCCTATCCCGAGCGTGAAGATCCACGCGAAGCCTTCATCTGCCGTACGGCCAAGCACCCGCGCGACCTCCCCCAGGGCGCAACCGTCGGCACAGCCAGCCTGCGGCGTGAAGCGCAAACCCTCGCCATGCGCCCCGATGTTGCCGTCAAGACCTTCCGCGGCAGCGTCGGGAAACGGCTCGAAAAGCTGGATGCCGGTCTCGCCGATGCGACCTGGCTCGCAATGGCTGGCCTCACCCGTCTCGGCCTCACGGATGTGGCCCACCCCATCGCGCTAACCGACATGCTGCCATCGGCGGGCCAGGGTATCCTCGGCATTGCGGTCGCGGAAACCATGGCGGCCGACGCCCTCGCTGCAGTCAGGGCCCTCAATCATGCTCCCAGCGAAGCGGCCGCCGTGGCAGAGCGTGCCCTGCTGGATGCACTGGACGGATCGTGCCGCACAGCAATTGCCGCCCACCTCTTCGACGAGGGCGAGACCTGGCGCCTGGTCGCCGAGGTGCTCACCCCCGCCGGTGACCAATGCTGGCGCGACGAAGCCACCGCCCCGAAGTCAGCATCGCTCGCTGACCTCAATAGCCTGGGCCAAGCGGTCGGTGCAGCAATACGCAAGGCGGCTGGTGGCGACCTCCCCCAATTCGAGGACGCTTGACCGCCGTCTCGACCATTCTTGTCACGCGCGCCCAGCCTGGCGCCAGCGAAACGGCCGCCCGCCTCTGCGACCTCGGTTTCATGCCCCTCGTCAGTCCAGCCCTGACCCTTGAGGCCGTCACCCCGCCGCCGCCATTGGACCTGTCTGACTTGCAAGGGGTCGTCTTCACCAGCGCGAACGGCGTCCGCGCCCTTGTCGAACGGACCCCGCCGCCCGTGCCCACCGCCTGGTGCGTTGGCCCCGCAACGTGCGCCGAAGCCCGGGCCTCAGGATTTGCCAATACAATCTCCGCCGACGGCAATGCCGATGACCTGGCAGCGCTGATCATGGCCAAGGCCGACCCCGCCGCAGGTGCCCTCCTCCACATAGCCAACGCGGCGGCTGGCCGGGTGCTCGTCTCCGCACTCGCCGCGGCCGGTTTCGATGCCCGCTTCGCCGGCCTTTATGCCCCCCACGCTGCGTCCCGTTTCGCTGGTGCTGCCCAACGGGCGCTTGAATCCGGGGGCGTATCTGCGGTGCTTTTCCACTCCGCCAGGGGCGCCAGGGCCTTCGCAGCTCTGGCGGCGCCCTTCGATCTCAGCCAGACGGTCGCCGTGGGGGTATCGGAAAAAGCCCTTGCCCCGGCTGCTCGGCTGGGCTGGCTGGCATCGGCTGCCGCCGAAAAACCAAATGAGGACGCACTGCTGGCAGCGTTACGCCATACGATGCCCCCTGTTTGAGCGATCGCGACAGATGTATAGCTCTCTTTTCACGCGAATCTGACCAAGCACACCCCATGACTGAATCGACGCCCAAGCCGACCGATCCCGTTGATGTCCCACCCGACAGCGATCCGATCGACGCGGAATTCGAAGCAGCGGACCCCGCGCCGGTCGCCAAGCGGTCGGGTCCCGGTTGGTTCAGCCTTCTGGTCTTCACGCTGGCGGCGCTGGTTGGCGGCGCATTCGGCGGACGGTTACTCGCAACGGTCCCATGGCTGGCACCGCCGGCAGACACCACCCCAGCCGCCGTCGCGGACCTTTCCGATGCCGTCGCCGCCACGCAAACCGAGCTTGATACCGCAACGAAAGAGACGATCGCGTCCATGGCCGGTCTCGACACCCGGCTTGCAGCGCTTGAAACCCAGTCATCGGACCGTGCCGATACGCTCTCGTCCCTCACCAATGATGTGGAAGACCTGGAAGACGAGTTGCAGAAGGTCGACCGGGTCGCCTCCTTTGACCGGCGCCTCCAGGCCCTCGAAACGGCCGGAGAGAATGCCGACGGCACCCCCGCAAGCGCTTCGGAGATCGCGCTGAGTGCACTCTCGCAGAGAATTGAAACGCTTGAGACGGACCTGGCACAAATCAGCCGCCGGACCGAAACGATCGAGGCGGACTTGCAGGATATCGATACGGCAGAGGCCCTGCGCCCGATAAAACAGGGCCTATCGGACCTCACATCCCGGATCGGCACCCTTACAAGCGATCTCGAAGCCCTCGCTCAGGCCCAAACCCTGGCGGCAGAGACCGCCAACACCAATGCGGGCGCCACCGCCGATATCGCCCTCTCCGTCAGCGCCGTGACCCGGGCTGCCGCTGCTGGCGAGCCGTTCGGTGGCCCCTTCACCCGCCTGGTTGGACTGCTGCCCGATGATCCGAACGTCGCTGCCCTTGCGCCGATTGCAACGACCGGCGCGCCCACGGTCGATGCACTCCGCCGGCAGTTCGACACGCTCAACCCCCAGGCCATGCGGGCAATTCCCCAGGATGGAGACGGCGGGCTGGCCCTGGCAGAACGGCTTTTTGGCGACCAACTCACCGTCCGCCGCGATGGCGAGGTCACGCCTGAAGACCAATTGGCCATGATCGATGCCGCCCTTGTCAGCGGGTCGCTCCAGGCGGCGCTGGATGCCGCCGCACCGCTGCCTGAGCCGGTCAGGACCGTACTCGCACCCTGGACCGATGCCATTGAACGGCGGATCGCCCTTGATGCGGCACTCGATGGTTTACAGCAATCGCTGCTCGGAGCCCCCCAGCCATGATCCGCGTATCAACCCTCCTGGTCGTGGCCGTGCTGATCGGCCTTGTGGGCCTTGGCACCTATTGGCTCTTCACCCTGGAAGGCACCGTTGCCGTCAGTGTTCCTGGCACAACGGCAGAGCTCTCGCTCGGCCTCGCGCTGCTCCTGCTTGTCGTCGCCGCACTCGGGATCGCCATGGCCTGGTGGTTGTTGTCGGGTCTTGTCTCCCTGCCCTGGTCCCTGGGCCGCTCGCGACACCTTTCCCAGGTCCGCAAGGCCAATAAATCCCTGACCGAAGGCCTGCTGGCCGCCGAAGCCGGCGATGCCAGGGCTGCCCTGAAACTCGCGAAGAAAGCCGGCAAGCACGCCGAGGACGACCGGTTGAAACTCCTGCTCGAAGCCCGCGCGGCCGAAGCCAGCGAGGACTGGAGCGAGGCCGAACGGGCCTGGAGCCAGCTGCAACGCCTCCCCGGCGGTGAGCTCGCCGGCCTCAGGGGCTCGGCCGCTGCGGCCCTGGAACGGGGCGACAAGACCACTGCCGAGGTGAGGGCCAAGGACGCCCTGGCGCTAAAATCCGACGCCGATTGGCCCTTCAATTCCCTCTTCGATCTCCAGGTCAGCCGACAGGAATGGGGCGCCGCGCTCCAGACCCTCGCCATCGGCGAACGCAGGGGCCTGATCTCCGGAGACCGCCTCAAACGGCGCCGCGCGGTCCTGCTGACGGCCCTGGCCACCACCCTCACCGAAACCGACCGGGTTGCGGCCCAGCGGGCCCTCGCCGAGGCGCTTCGTAACGCCCCGGGTTTCCCGCCGGCCGCCTGCTTTGGCGCACGGCACCTGGCCAGCGACGGGAAGGTGAAGGCGGCCCAGGGGGTGATCGACCTCGCCTGGAAAGCCCGTCCCCACCCCGCACTCAGCCAGCTCAGCCGCAAGCTGTCGCCCGGCAATTCACAAGCGACCATCAACACCCGGCTGAAGGGGCTGGTCGACGCCAATCCCGGTCACCGGGAAAGCCGTATCCTCCAGGCTGAAATCGCCATTGATACCAAGCAATGGGTCGAGGCGGTGCGCACACTGGCCATCCTGGTGGAAGAAAAACCAACCGCCCGCCTGTGCCTGCTCATGGCCCGCGCCCTCGCCGGTTACGACGATCCCGCAGAGGCTGAGCGCTGGTCGAAGATGGCAGCCACGGCCGCCCGCGAGGCCGACTGGAGCGACCTTGATCCAAAAGGCACGGCCTTCGACTTTGCACCCGCCGACTGGAGCCGCATGGTCTATGCGTTCGGCGATGTCGGCGATTTGGTGCACCCCCGCCACGAGCGGTTCGCCAAGGAACTCGATGCCAGCCGCTCCCTTGCGCTGCCCGCCCCCGGCAAGGCCAAGCCCGCCGACGAGCAGGACGAAAAGCGCGCCCTGCCCGGCACCACCCCGCCGCTCGACTACAGCCCCTCCGACCGCTAGCCCCGCTTCGCACAGACGGGTCGCCCCCAAGCCGCCACGCGCGCTTGCGAAAGCCGAGCGCCGACGGTATATCCCGCGATCGGTTTGCCGCGTTAGCTCAGCTGGTAGAGCATCGCATTCGTAATGCGGGGGTCAGGTGTTCAAGTCACCTACGCGGCACCACTCACCTTGGCATGGGCACGGAAAAACCCTGCGATCCACCGGGCGAGCAGCGCCTGGTCGAGCGGCTGGGCGAAGGAGGCGGCAGCGGTTTCGACCTCATCCTCGGTCAACGGGTTCCCCAATCGCGACCCGTAAAGCGCATTTGAAAATGCCGGATCGTACTCCGGATGGCCCTGGATACTCATCGCCGGCCCCTGGGCATACACAAGGCCGGCATAGGGCGTGAAATCACTCCGAAACAACGGCATGGCGCCGGGCGGGGGCGCCACGACCTGGTCCTGGTGACTGACGGAGACTGCAACCGTCTCGGCGACCGGCTCCAGCCACTTTGGCCGGTGTTCAACGGTGTAGACATGCCGCCCGATCCCCCACCCCTTGGGAGACTTGATCACCTGCCCGCCAAGGGCCTGGGCTATCGCCTGGTGGCCGAAGCAAACGCCAACTTGCGGCGTCCCTTCAGCGGCTGCCCAGCGAATGAAATCCAGCAGTGGCGGGATCCAGGGCGCATCCTCATAAACGCCCGCCTTCGAGCCCGTGATCAGTAAACCATCCAGGCCCGCCGGGTCCGGTAACCGTTCCCCCTTGATGACCGACACCGTGCTGAAGGTTAACCCAGGATCGACCGGGGTCAAAAGGGCCTCGAACATCGCAGGATAGTCCGGCCACGCCTCCCGGATCGCTTCCGGCACCAGCCCCGTTTCGACGATGGCGATCTTCAAGGCGCCGGCGCCTTTCCCGCGGGGGTAGCGGCAAGTTTCTGTGCATCAACCCATGCGCCCATCCGTGTCTCGAGCAGCGACAGGGGCATCGACCCCGCGCCGAGCAGGTGGTCGTGGAACGCGCGAATATCAAACGCCTCGCCCAGGGCCTCCCGCGCGTCCGCCCGGAGCTGGAGGATCTTCAACTCACCAACCTTGTAGGCCGTCGCCTGGCCTGGCCAACCAATGTAACGGGTCACCTCAGTCTTGATGTTATGGGGGCTGAGCGCGGTATTCTCCACGAAACAGGCCTCGGCCCGCTCCCGGCTCCACCCATACCAGTGCAGACCGGTGTCAGAGACCAGCCGGCAAGCCCGCCACATTTCATAGCTGAGCGCCCCGAACCGCTCATAGGGCGTACGGTAAAAGCCGGCTTCGCCCGCCAGCCGCTCGGCATAAAGTCCCCACCCCTCCCCGAACGCGGTTGCATAATACCGCCGGCGGAAATCGGCGACACCCTCCAGTTCCTGCGCGAGAGCGATCTGGAGGTGGTGGCCCGGCACAGCCTCATGGGCCGAGAGCGCTGGCAGTTCATAGAGCGGGCGCTGGTCGAGCCGATAGGTATTGACCAGGTAGCTGCCAGCCCGCTGTTCATCGGCGTCGCCCTGGACATAGCGTCCGGTTGTATAGCCCGGCGCAATCGACGCTGGCACGGGGTTCACGCCATAGGGTAACCGCGGCAACCGGCCGAAATACTTCGGCAACAGCGAGTCCAGCCGCTTTGACAGCGCCGAGGCCTTTTCAAGAAGGTCTTCGGGCGTATCGGCGTAGAAAGCGTCTTCGGTGCGCAGGAAACCGAGGAAGGCGGCGAAATCGCCCTCGAAGCCGATATCGTCAATGATCGCGTTCATCTCGGCGCGAATGCGGGCAACCTCAAGCTCGCCAATCGTGTGGATCTCTTCCGGCGACAGCCCTGCGCCAGCCGTGTGGTGGGCGACGAGGTCGGCATAGATCGCCCGGCCATTCGGGACACTCACAAGCCCGGGCTCATTGCGGGCATGGGGCGCGTAGTCCTCTTCCATGAACGCCAGCAGAGCCTTGTAGGTGTCTATCGCCTTCGCGACGGCCATCCGCGCATCGGCTTCAATCCGGACCCGCTCTGCCTCGGGAATCGCCGGCGACATCTCGCGGATCGGTGCGAAGAGATCGCTCTCGTCCACCTGCGCCTGCGCCTGTTCCCGGATCTGTTCGACGGTTACCGAAAGGGGGTCGCCATAGCTGGTCCAGCCGGTTTCCACCCCCCGTCGCATGTTGGCGATGTTCTCGGCAAAATACCGGTCGATATCGGCGAGCCGGCGCAACCAGGCGTCTGCATCCTCCGTCGTCAGGATGCGGGCGCGCAGGGCGGCGAAAACGGGCTCGGCGTGAAAGCCATAATCGCCGGTGAACGGGATGCGGCCAATATCATGCTCGGCGCGAAGAATGGTGAACGCCAGCAGCGCCTCGAGGATACCGCGGTCAACCGGATCGGCATCGGACGCCCGCGCCAGATCGGCGAGCAGGGCTTCGGCTTCGGCCCGCCGCCCCTCAACGGCTTCGGGCACCACGGTGCCCCATCGGTCTGGTGCGCGCCCATCCTCCCGGGCGGCCCGTGCAGGGTCGCCTGCCAGGGCGAACGCCTCATAGCGCGCGATGATGTCGGCCATCGGCACTGGCGCATTACCGGGGACCTGCGCCACGCCTTGGGACGAGAGCACACCGAAGCCAGCCGTAAACAGCAATAATCCCGCCAGCAAAACACTGCGCATGCCCTTCACCTTTTCTTGACCCCCGTGCCGAAACGGCGCGTTGACAGTCCATGGGGCCTTTTCCATACCCGGCCACAAGCGATTGCGCAAAAACAAGAGAGGCGAGCCCATGTCAGGACCCGGCTTAACCGACCCGCGGCCCCTGTCGCCGCACCTGCAGATCTGGAAGTTCCACGCCACCATGGTGGCTTCGATCACCCACAGGGTTACCGGATCGGCCCTTTATTTCGGCTCCTTCCTCATCGCGGCCTGGATTGTCGCGCTCGGCCTGACGCCGGCCGCCGGCGAGGATGTTCCGGCATTCTACGCAGCCATCGAAGCGGTTATCACATCGCCGTTCGGCCAGATCATCCTCGTGCTGTGGGCCGCAGCGGTGCTTTACCACTTCGCCAATGGCATCCGCCACCTCCTGTGGGACGGGCCTGCGATCGGTTTCGACCCCAAGGTCGCCAGCGCCTGGTCAGTCTTCAATTTCATCTTCGCCGGGGTCGGAGCCATCGCGCTCTGGGCCGCTGCCACACTTCTATAGGAGCGCGCGCCATGTCATCGGCCGGTGCATTCAAGACCCCAACCGCCCAGGCTCGCGGCCTCGGCTCTGCCAAGGAAGGGGTTGGCCACTACATCAAACAACGCGTCAGCGCGATCGCCCTGATCGTGCTCATCCCCTGGTTCCTGTTCTCGGTCATGAACGCGGCCGATGCAGGCTATGAGGGTGCCCGCGTCTGGGTCGCCAAACCATGGAATGCAATCCTTTTGATTCTTACCTTCGGCGCGGCATTTTTTCATATGCGGCTCGGTATGCAGACGGTGATCGAGGATTACATCTCCAAACATGGCACACGCCAGGCGCTGTTGATCCTGAATACCTTCGCAGCCATCGGGCTGTTTGCGGTGACAGCGTTGACGGTGTTGCAGATTTGGGTTTCGGCCAGCGTCTAAGGCGGGCAGTTCGCCCGGCAGAGGAAAAGCGATATGAGTGAATATAATTGGGTCGATCATACCTATGATGTTGTTGTCGTCGGCGCGGGCGGGTCCGGCCTCCGGGCAGCCCTCGGCGCGGCACAGGCCGGCCTCAAGACCGCCTGCATCAGCAAGGTATTCCCGACCCGGTCCCACACCGTCGCTGCACAGGGCGGTATCGCTGCCTCGCTCGGCAACATGTCCGAGGACAATTGGCGCTGGCACATGTACGACACCGTCAAGGGATCGGACTGGCTTGGTGACCAGGACGCCATCGAATACCTCTGCAAGAATGCGCCGGCTGCCGTTTATGAGCTTGAACACTGGGGCATGCCCTTCTCGCGCACCGAGGAAGGCAAGATCTACCAGCGGGCCTTTGGCGGCATGACCAAGAATTTCGGCGACGGCCCGGTCCAGCGCACCTGCGCTGCGGCCGACCGCACCGGCCATGCCATGCTCCACACGCTCTACGGCCAGGCCCTGCGCAACCAGACGGAATTCTTCATCGAATACTTCGCCATGGATCTGATCATGGACGAGGAAGGCGCCTGCCGCGGGGTCACCGCCTGGAAACTCGACGACGGGACCATGCACCGTTTCCGCGCCCAGAAAACCGTTCTCGCCACGGGCGGCTATGGCCGGGCCTTCTTCTCCTGCACCTCGGCCCACACCTGCACCGGTGACGGCAATGCCATGGTACTCCGTGCTGGACTGCCGCTCCAGGACATGGAGTTCATCCAGTTCCACCCCACCGGCGTCTATGGATCGGGCTGCCTGATCACCGAAGGCGCCCGGGGCGAAGGCGGCTACCTGACCAACAAGGAGGGCGAACGCTTCATGGAGCGTTATGCGCCCAGCGCCAAGGACCTCGCCTCCCGCGATGTGGTCTCCCGCGCCATGACCGTGGAAATCCGCGAAGGCCGCGGTGTCGGTAAACAAGGCGACCATATCCACCTCCACCTCGACCACCTGCCGCCGGAAACCCTGGCCGAGCGCCTGCCCGGCATTTCCGAAACCGCACGGGTCTTCTCGGGCGTGGATGTCACGAAAGAACCGATCCCCGTGCTCCCCACCGTCCATTACAATATGGGCGGTATTCCCACCAACTATAATGGCGAAGTGCTGACCAAGGCGAATGGCGATCCAGACCATGTGGTGCCTGGCCTGATGGCCGTGGGCGAAGCGGCCTGCGTGTCCGTCCACGGTGCCAACCGGCTCGGCTCGAACTCGCTGATCGACCTCGTGGTCTTCGGTCGCGCCGCAGGCATCCATTGCGGCAACACCGTTGACGCAGGCGCCTCACAGCCGACGGTCAATGAGAGCTGGACCGACAAGCACATCACCCGTTTCGACAAGATGCGGAACGCCGCCGGCGACCAACCCGTCGCCGACCTCCGCCTCGACATGCAGAAAGCGATGCAGTCCAACTGTGCCGTCTTCCGCACCGGCGACGTCCTGCGCGAAGGCGTGGAGAAGATCGACGGCATCTTCGACCGGCTGCCCGGTATCGATGTGAAAGACCGCGGCCTGATCTGGAATACAGACCTCGTCGAAGCGCTTGAGTTCGACAACCTCATCGCCCAGGCTGCCGTCACGGTGAACTCGGCGGCAAACCGGCAGGAAAGCCGCGGCGCCCACGCCCGGGAAGACTTCTCGGACCGCGATGACGAGACCTGGATGAAGCACACGCTCGCCTGGGTCGATGATGCCGGCAAGGTGAACATCGATTATCGCCCGGTCCACGACTACACCATGTCGAACGAGATCGCCTACATCGAACCCAAGGCCCGCGTTTACTGACCGTAAGCCGGGCCAGCGACACAGCCATCAGCTGTCGCGGGATGTCCCCTCGCGGCGGCCGTTTTTCGGCCGGCAGGCGGAAAAGCCCGCCCACTTGCAGGGCACGCTCCCGCCTGAGGGTGCAACAGCAGTCCCGAGAAACCCCTGCCAACCGCCACCACAGCGACCGTCAATCCAGACCACCATGATTTTGGTCTGCTTTGGGTCAGGAGTTGCGGGACGACGCCGGGCGATGCGGCTAAAGTCTGTAGTCTTGCTTTGCCAGTCCCAATGCTTTCCCGAACTTCCAACAATCACTATATTCTGGATCACAATAAACGGCGAAAGCGGATACTCTATCGTCACTTCCACGCGTCCAGTAAAATAGCAAAGAGTTTTGATGACGCTCATTCACTGTATGCGTAGTATTGTAACTCGCTTATCCAGGCTCGCCCCTTGTCACTCGTTGACGATGAACACAGCGCTGCTGTGATTGCCTGCTGCACGCTTTCTCCCAAAACCGGAACCCTCAGACAAGCCGTCTCCGCCATGAGCCTGATTGAACGAGTGTACATTCCTGTTTGCTTGCCAATCGCTGCGCTACATGCTTATCCTCTAAAGAGGTGCAAGATCCTCAGGAGTACGCATTTTATTGCGGGGGCGCATATGATAGTTCGATTAAGTCTAATTTCGTTAAGTGGATTGATCTGGGCATTTATCCTCGCCGGATGCGCAAACACCGAGCTCTCGCCGTCTGCTGCCGGTTTAAATTCCGATGTTAAAAAACTTACTGATATCGAATTAATGTCCGCATATGGGGACTTAGCCCGAGAAGCATACCGAGAGGGAGAGACTCAAGCGAAGATTGAAAGTTTTCTACGCCTGGAAGAAGAGGCTGAGTATCGCGGCTTGATTGACAACAAGAGCCTCGGTGAAATTAATAGGGGAATTTTATACGTCGGCATGCCTATGGCGCAAGCTTTTGCCAGCTTTCCTGTCGAGGTAAATTTTAAAACTATTGGACGTCGAAACAATTACAGGGATCTATCCAATCCAGTGAAATTGCTTTCTGGTTTAGAGTTTGATACTGTAGAATATTATTCGGTTTCTCGCTTTGTTCCTTCATTGCTTCGAGAGGAAGATCGGCAACCCTGCAACTCGGACTACCGTGGCAGCGCTAGACCCTATATGTTGTTTCACAGTGGCCAGCTAGTTGGTTTTCGGGTAGATGGCGTTGTGCACGAGGACGACTATAATACCGTTGCAGCAGGTTTAGCTCGATACCAAACGAATTTCTCGAGAGTGGATTGTCGTCGAGTCGAGGAGCTCAGGACGTCGGTTTACGCTTTCAACCGCCGAAACGTCGGCTGGAAAACTGTCGGCGCAAGAAAAAGTCAGTTCGGTTTGGGGTCTAAGTAAGAGAAATGATCACCAGAAGAGATACAATACGTGGCTTGACTTCATTCACTTTTTCAGGGGGTGGCGCGCTTTTAACTGCACAAGCGAATGCGGAGCAGAATAACATTGGTCTGCTCAGCAAAGCGGTCGTTAGTAGCCAAAAAAACTTTCTTCCCCTGCCCTCTATGGGGAACACGATAGGCCGCGCATTGTCGGGGGCGGTGTATCTCACTTTGGCAGCTGCTGCGCCGGCGGCACTAGTCGCGATATTTTCAAGTTTTATAGTCACACGCTCTATTAATAACGCGAATCGAGCATCCAAGGATTATATCGATTTTCGAATGCAGAGTGTCCAAGAAGATGTGGCTGAATTAAATAGGACCGTGCGCCAAGATATCGAGGCGGATGAATACTCTTTTCATATCCTCGAGGCCAGATTGATGTCAGCGTTTGAAACGTTAAGGCGTTTGTTGGAGGACGATTCATTGAGGATAAGCGAGGTTAGAGAGTTGCAGAATTCAATGAGGAAGGATCTGGAATTCCTTCGCTTGGAAGGTGATAGAGCCAGTACTTCCGTCACTGTATACAACGTCACCTCGGAGAGAGTTCGGAATTCAAGGTACGCTCATGATGAATTTATCCGCGAGCCAGCAGAAAGGGCCGAGCGCGTGGCGCGCAAACTTGTGAATTCTATAGAAAACATTAGGGATTTTGTATTCCGTTGGTGACAAGAAGCAAATTTTGTTCGGTGTGTTGAAGCGGGTAGGCTGTCTATAGACTAGGAATCGCCTTTCATGGTCGACCGGAGGGCAAATACAAACTCATTGAACACGCCCGATAATGACTTCACACGACACGAGCTGCAAAGTGTTGACCGATCGGCAAGTGTTTGTCCAAAGACAGAGCGTGGTCTGTTCGCCTTCAAGCTAGGTTCCGGCAGTACAGGAGATTACGGCTGACGTCCCCAACGCCGCCGGAAGCAGACGTCCTGTTAGCGTCATCTCCGGCCTCGGCCGTTGAACGCCCGTGTTCCCCCGCTAGCGCGGGAGGAAGACTTTTGCGTCCCTTCGCCACCGGTCCCCGCATGCCCTGGCTCGACCCGGGGCCTCCCAATTTTTTGAGCGCTCCTGTTGCACGAGGCCCCGGCCATTGCCAGGGTCACGGATACAGCTCGGCATGCACGGCTCCGCCGCCGCCGGAAAAGAAATCACGTCATTCGCGCTCACACGGTCCGCGAAAACCGGCCAGACGGCCGGCCAGAGACCCTTCCCCACGCGCCTGCCCCAGATCTTTCGCGCGAGGTTTTATCCCCACCTCCAGGGCCCCGGGGTATGGTTGCGCCATGTCGTCCTGGATCGCCCATTGCTACCGCCACTTCGCGCCCCAGCTTCCGGTCTGGACGTGGCCGATCCTTCTCTGGAGCCTGTGGCGGGTCGGCCGGTGGCTGCAGCGTGAAATGGCCCGCCAACCGGGCCTCCGCTTTTCGTTGCATTGCACGCGATGGGGCGAGGTCTGGGCGAAGGCCTATCGCTGCGCCGACACGCTGGCTGACAGGAATACGCCCTACGCAAATGACGTGGACTGGTATCCCGGCGCACCGCCCAACCATTTCCTTCGCTGGAAGGGCATGGGCCTTTGCAACCGGGCGCAGGTCGCCGCATCCCCTCTCGTCGCGGACGCGGGCGGATCGACGTTGGCGCGCGCCGCTTCGAACGCCAGCAGCACCGATGACCGCCCGCGCAAAAGCGTCTTTGGCCAAGGCCAGGGCACGCCCCGTCGAGGCGGCCTCGCCTGGCCGGTCACCGGTCCGCAACCGCCCCCAGCCTGAACGCCGTCCCCCAATCCCGACCGCCATGCCGGAGACCCTGCGAGGTCTGCGGCCGCTAGTGCTGCCCGAAGGGTGACCAGCCCACCGCCCCCCGTGCGGCATTCGGTCCAATCTCGCATCCGTGAACTCCGTCGCAGTGCAAATCGCAACGTTTTGGGCTACTCGTTCGATTGAGAAATCAGATCGAGCAGGCACCCATGGTTCAGTTGACGCTTCCGAAAAACTCCAAGGTCGGCAACGGCAAGACTTGGCCCAAGCCCGAAGGTGCAACGAAGCTCAGGAAGTTCCGGATCTACCGCTACAGCCCCGAAGAGGGCGGGAACCCGCGCTGGGACACCTATTGGGTCGATCTCGACAAATGCGGTCCGATGATTCTCGACGTGTTGTTCCACATCAAGAACACCATTGACCCGACCCTGGCCTTCCGCCGCTCGTGCCGGGAAGGCGTCTGTGGGTCCTGCGCCATGAATATCGGTGGCCACAACACGATCGCCTGCACGCGCGGGTGGGATGAGGTGGCCGGCTCCACCATCACAATTGCACCGCTTCCTTCCCTGCCGGTGATCCGTGACCTGATCCCCGACCTCACCAATTTCTACGCCCAGCACGCCTATGTGCAGCCCTGGCTGAAGACCGATACGCCAAAGCCCGAAAAGGAGTGGAAGCAGTCCGAAGACCAGCGCAACGAGTTGAACGGTCTGTACGAGTGCATCCTGTGCGCGTCCTGCACCACGTCCTGCCCATCCTACTGGTGGAATGGGGACAAGTATCTCGGTCCCGCCGCCCTGCTCCAGGCCTATCGGTGGCTGATCGACAGCCGCGATGAAGGCACGGGCGAGCGTCTCGATGACCTAGAGGACCCCTTCAAGCTCTATCGCTGCCACACGATCATGAACTGCGCCCAGGTCTGCCCGAAGGGCCTGAACCCGGCCAAGGCCATCGCCAGGATCAAATCCATGATGGTCGAGCGCGTCGCCTGAGCGGCGATCGGGCGAGCCGCTCAGGCAGCCCACCCCGCGTTCCGGTCCGACTGTCCGGACAGGGTACTGACAAGGGTCGGAAGCGCTTTCGGCGTCTCCATGCCGTGGATCCGGTCGAGGGCCTCACCAAGGTCGAGCCGATACCGGTGAACCATGCTGTCGCCACCCGCTCGACTGGCACCGAAATGCCGCAACAGTTTCCGGGCCTTGGTGTTCTCGGCCAGCGTATCAGCGAAGAGGATTTCCACCCCCTCATGGAGGCAATCGAGGATGACCGCAGTCACCACCAGCCTCCCGAGGCCTTGGCCATGGTAGGCATCCAGAACGCCAAACGCCAACTCGGCCGATGCCACTTCATCCTGACGGATGGCATGGGCCGCCGCGACTGCCTGGGGCAATTTCCCGGACACATCCATGGCGCCCCACGCAATATGAAGGTGCCCATCGGCGTTGGCCAGGCCATGAACCACCGCATCAGGAAGCCGTTTCACCCCCGTGAAAAACCGCAAATACCGTGACCGGTCTGACAATTTTCCAATGCTTTCCCTGAGCCGCGCCTCGTCATCCACCGTGATCGGACGCAGGAGGATCGGCGTGCCAGACTTCAGACTCGTTCGGACAACAGTTTGCATGGCTCCGAAAATAGCGGAAGTCTTGGTCGAAATGTGGCGATGCACCATGACTATGTTGCAATGCAGCATTGCGAAATGGGTCCAACAGGGCAATCCTGCGGAATATCGAGCGAGGAACCAGGCCCATGGCTGAATTGATCGGACTTGCGATACGTCCGGCGCGGAAGGCGCCGATGGAAACCCTGAACGCGGTCGACGTCACGGCCGACGGCGGCCTGGCTGGTGACCATGCGGGTAAGTATCCGGACCGGATGGTGACAATCCTCGACGAGGCCGCCTGGCACGCCGCCCTGTCCGATCTGGAGCTGCCAATCGAAAGACGGGATGCCCTGGACTGGACCGTCCGGCGCGCCAACCTGCTCACCCGGGGCGCTGCCCTGCCTCGCGCAAAGGGCGGCATTGTTCAGGTTGGCGATGTCCAGTTCGAAGTGACCGGCCAGACCTGGCCCTGCAAGCGGATGGAAGAGGCGCAGACCGGACTGCTCAAAGCCCTGGCGAAAGACTGGCGGGGCGGTGTGACGTGTCGGGTGCTTGTTCCCGGCGAAATCGCCGTGGGAGATCCCGTGAGTATCCCGGTATCCCCGCCCGAAATGGTTCGGCGCCTGCCGTGAGCGGCGTGGGTCGAGTCCACAGCGAAACCCGCAAGACGCCCTTAACCGAAGTGGCTAAGATCGACGAGGATGACTGAAACGATTCGAATTCTGGGGATCGATCCGGGCCTGCGCGCGACCGGCTGGGGCGTTATCGACCAGACGGGCGCCCGTCTCAGCCACGTGGCCCACGGCGTCATCAAGGTCGATCCAGGCATTGCGCTCGCCGAACGGCTCGGCGGAATTTTCGCCGAGGTCACGGCTCTCGCGATGGAGTTCCGACCCGTCCTTGCAGGGGTCGAGGAAACACTGGTCAATGCAGGTCCCCGTTCGGCCCTGAAACTTGGCCAGGCTCGCGGCGCTGCCATGGCGGCACTGGCCCGCGCCAAGGTGGCCGTCAGCGAACACGCCCCCCGACAGATCAAGCTGGCCGTCGTCGGCACGGGCGGGGCCGACAAGGACCAGGTTGCCTTCATGGTGCAGACGCTGCTGCCGCGCGCTGGCAGGGTCACCGCCGATGCCGCCGACGCCCTGGCCTGCGCCATCTGTGCCGCCCATCACCGACCGCTGCGAGGTGTGGCGTGATCATCGGACGTTTGACCGGCGAGATCGCCGCCATCGGCACAGACAGTGTGCTGATCGATGTAAACGGGGTGGGCTATGTGGCCCTGGCTGGAACGCGGGTGCTTTCGAAGCTCAGGACCGGGACCCGGGCGACGCTGCATGTGGAAACGAAGGTGAGCGAAGCGGCCATCGTCCTCTACGCCTTCGATAGCGATGAAGCGCGCGCCTGGTTCGCCCGGCTCCAGGACGTGCCCGGCGTTGGCGGCAAGGCAGCCATGGCCCTGATGGACGCGTTGAGCCCCGGAGAAATGATGGATGCAATTGCCCTCGGCGATGTGGCGTCGGTGACCCGGGCCAAGGGGGTCGGAAAGAAACTGGCAGAACGCATCGTCGGCGAACTGGCCGGCAAGCCGCCACCCATGGGCCGGTTCGGCGCCCTCAGCAGCGTCGCCCCTGCTGCGAGCGAAGGACCACAAGGCCTGGCTCCCGTCTCCGGAGCGAGGTCCGAAGCGGTCTCCGCCCTGACCAACCTGGGCTACGGCGCCACCGAGGCCGGCCGGGCCGTGGCCGCAGCCGTGAAGGCTGGCGCTGATGGTGAGGAAACCGGCACCCTCATCAAGGCCGCGCTCAAGGAGCTTGCGCCCTCATGAGTGATCCTGCCCACTCCCGCGATGGCGGCTTGACCGACCCGGAAGTGCAGGCCGGTGAGGCGCTTGACCGCGCGCTCAGGCCGCAAACGTTCGATGACTATATCGGACAGGACAAGGCGAAGACCAACCTCAAGGTGTACGTGAAAGGCGCTTCGGGCCGGAGTGAAGCGCTGGACCATGTGCTCCTGTTCGGCCCGCCAGGACTTGGTAAAACCACGCTCGCGCAAATCCTGTCGCGCGAGTTGGGGGTTGGATTCCGGGCAACATCAGGACCCGTCATCGCCAAGGCCGGAGACCTGGCGGCCATCCTCACAAACCTGGAAGCCAACGACGTCCTGTTCATCGACGAGATTCACAGGCTGCCGCCCGCCGTGGAAGAAATCCTCTACCCCGCCATGGAGGACTACGCCCTGGACATCGTGATCGGGGAGGGGCCCAGCGCCCGGTCCGTTCGGCTGGACCTTCAGCCGTTCACCCTCGTCGGCGCGACAACCCGGGCCGGGTTGCTTGCAACGCCCCTGCGCGACCGGTTCGGCATTCCGCTCAGGCTCGAATTCTATGATCCACAACAACTATCGCGTATCGTGATGGCGGCTGGACGCAAGCTCAACGCAAACATCTCCGAAGATGGCGCCTTCGAGATCGCCCGGCGGGCCCGCGGCACACCACGAATCGCCCTGCGTTTGTTACGCAGGGTCCGTGATTTCGCCGAAGCCGATGGCGATCCGATCAACCAGGCGTCAGCCGCCCGCGCCCTGATCCGCCTTGATGTGGACGAGGAAGGCCTTGATGCCCTCGATCGCCGCTACCTCCAGGCGCTCGTGAAAACCTATGCCGGCGGCCCCGTGGGCGTCGATACGCTCGCCGCCGCCCTGTCAGAGGCCCGCGACAGCGTGGAAGAGGTCATCGAACCTTTTCTGATGCAGAAGGGCTACGTCGCCCGCACACCCCGAGGTCGAATGGCAACACCGGGCGCCTATGAAAAAGTTGGCGAAAAGCCTCCGGGCGCGCTCCAGGCGGGCCTCTTCGACGACGGCGAGAGCGAGAGCGACTAGAGAGCCCTACTTGGCCGCCGCTTCCTGCGGTGCATCATCGGCCGGTTCAGCACTTTCCTCACCAGCGGACCTGGCGGGCTTGCGACCGCGGGAAAGCGTTTTCATCACGCCGTCAGCTTCTTCAGCCGGACTATCCCCCTCGTCGCCACCTTCTTCTCGTTTCTTGTACGTCCGGCGGCGACTGCGCTTCGGCTTTGCGTCGGCTGCGGACTGATCGCCCTCAGAGACGCCCGAACTTTCGTCATCGCCAATCACCCGGAGCGGATCGCGCTTGTCCTTGGGTTGGTCTTCGCCGGAGGTACCGTCGTCCGCGACCTTCTCCTCGGAGGTTTCGACCTCAGCCTCGGCATCGTCGGCGTCGCCATTGTCCTGCTGGTCCCGGCTCCGCTGTTCATCACGGTCACGCTTGGGTTTCTGGTTGGCAAGCATGACCGCCAGGGTGCGCTGGTAGTGCTCGGCGTGCTGGAAGAACGCCTCGCTTTTCACCCGGTCGCCATTGGTTTGCGCTTCGCGGGCATACTGCAGATACTTGTCGAGCACCTGTTGCGCCGAGCCACGGATTTTCACATCCGGACCGTTGCTCTCAAAGTGCCGATTGATGTTGTTGCTCTGTCCACCGCTCGAACGGCGGTTGCGCCCGCGTTGGCGTTTCATATGGTCTTCCCTGATTTCAGGATTGCCCCCAAGGTAAGTGCCCCAGGCAATGCCCATTCTATTCGGAAGGCCCTATCGGGGGTTGTCTATGAACCGGGCTTTCCACGAAGATGGCAGAGATGCGCGCTTCATTTCCGCGCAAGCTCTTACCTACTGCTTGGATAGCCTGCATCGTCGGCGGCGCCAAGCCCTCTGCGGCAATTCTCACCGCCCTATGGCGATTTATTCACGGCAGAGAGCACGCGCGGGTTGCCCGATAGGTCCCTGGTGAGCGTGATGCCTGAAAAACCGGCATCTTCCAGCAGCCGCGAGACCATGGCGGCCTGGTCAAAACCGATCTCAAGGACAAGTGGGGTTCCCGTGCGCGCGTGGTTCGTCACAAGGCCAATTATCTGTCTGTAGGCGGCGAGGCCATCGGCACCCCCATCAAGGGCGAGCGGCGGGTCGTGGTCCCGCACTTCCGGTTCCAGCGTATCGATGACGGTTGTGGCAACATAAGGCGGATTGGAGACGATCAGGTCTGCCCCAGACCAATCGGCGACCTCCGACCATGGCGCAGCCAGAAAACGGGCCCGACCAGCCAGTTCCAGCGCCGCAGCGTTCTCGCGCGCAAGGTCAATGGCTCGCGGGTCAGCATCGAGGCCCAGCCCCGTGGCATGGGGCCGTTCGGCCAGCAACGATAGCAGCAGGCAACCAGATCCAGTCCCCAGGTCAGCGACCATCATTGGTGCTTCAGCGGGCAAGAGCCGAAGCGCAACATCGACCAGAGTCTCGCTATCGGCGCGGGGAACCAGCGCCCGGCGATCGGTCCTGAACGAGTGGCCGTAGAAGTCGGTGTAGCCGAGAATGTGCGCCAACGGCTCACGCGCGATCCGGCGTTCCAGCAGGGGCGCAAGCTGCGCCGTCAAATTGGCAGGTGTCGGGTCTTGCGCCCTCGCCAACAAGGCCGAACGCTCCAGTCCCAGGATGTGCGCCGTCAGGCATCGCGCGTCGAGCTTTGCCTCTTCAAGACCAGCCGTCTTCAAGCGTTGCTGGGCCCAGCACAGGACGCTGCCGACCGTCTCGTTCACGCTGCGTCCATTTCCGCGAGCTTGCGGGCCTGATCTTCCGCACGCAAGGCGTCGACGATGTCTGCGAGGGCGTCGCCGGCCACGATCTTTTCGAGGTTCTGGAGCGTGAGATTGATCCGGTGATCGGTCACCCGGCCCTGGGGATAGTTGTAGGTGCGCACTTTCTCAGACCGGTCGCCGGAGCCGACCTGGGACTTCCGCGCCTCCGATCGCAAAGCATCCTTTTCGGCCCTTTCGCGCTCATAAAGGCGGATCTTGAGTTGCTCCATGGCCTTTTCCCGGTTCACATGCTGGGACTTTTCCGATGACGTTGTCACGATCCCCGTCGGCAAATGCGTGATACGCACCGCAGAATCGGTGGTGTTGACGTGCTGGCCGCCAGCGCCGGACGAGCGCATGGTGTCGATGCGGATATCCTCGTTGCGAACCTCGATCTCGATGTTCTCCGGCGCAGGCAATACAGCGACTGTTGCCGCCGAAGTGTGGACCCGTCCGCCGGACTCCGTCTTTGGCACGCGCTGGACCCGGTGAACGCCCGACTCGAACTTCAAATGGGCAAAGACATCCGTGCCAGAGATATTGGCCACGACTTCCTTATAGCCGCCAACGTCGCCATCGGCGATGGAAACGAGGTCCATTGTCCACCCCATCAGCTGGGTATAGCGCTGGTACATGCGAAACAAATCGCCCGCGAACAGGGCTGCTTCGTCACCGCCCGTGCCGGCCCGCACTTCGATCACCACATTGGCCTTGTCGTCCTCGTCCTTCGGCAACAGCAGTAGCTGCATGTCCTTCTCGAGCACCGGCAATTGCGCCCTCAGTGTTTCGACCTCCTCCCGGGCAAGCTCGGCCATCTCACGATCGTCACCAGCGACCATGGCTTCGGCATCTTCAAGCGCAGCCAACGTGTCCATCAGGGTTCGCGCCTTGTCAGCCACCGGTTTCAGCTCGGCGTGCTCCTTGGAGAGCGCAACGATCTCATCGGGCTCGGTGGCCGCACCCATGCGCGCTTCGACTTCGTCGAAACGATCGACAACCTGCTCCAGCCTGTAGAGGGGAATACTTGACATCCCGTCGATTTAAGCTGGTTCAGGCGCGCAGGAAAGCGCTGAGAGGTCACTTGGGGCTGTCAAACCAGAATACGGAACGCTTCTTTGAGGGTGAGTCCAAACAGTGCGAAGCTCGAGAGCGCGAACACAATGAACCGAAGGGTCACATTGCTGGACAACACCTGCACAAGTGAATGGACGATCCGCAAGCCCACATAGATCCAGGCCAGGTAGCCGCCGAGCATGTCGTGACCGCCCGTGAGCGCGGCAAAGAACATCACCGCATAAAAGACCGTAGGTGCCTCATGGAGGTGATTGTAATTGTCGGCGATCGCCCGGATGTTGCTTGGCAGCTTGTCGCCATAGGTCCCGGGATGGCGGGCATCATCGGGCTGTATGCCCGCCTTCTGGAACGCTGGTAAGCGGGTGAAATACATCCAGAACCACATGATCATGGTCCAGATGGCCAGAACCAGAACCGGGAGCAGAAACCGCGCTACCGGATCGGCCATCAATGTCGCTGTTTGTTCGTCCAAGTCTGCCTCCCAAGCAAATTTTGTTTCCGGCATAAGGCCTTGGACCGCGGGGCCTGGCAAGGGCTCGCCAAAGCGGATCGTTCAATCTCGTGGACGCAAGGCAACACCTTTTAAATTCATCTCTGATGAGACTTACGGAACGGGTTGTTCACGGGCGCGCAATCTGAATGAATGGTCATGGTTGAAGGGCTGAAAGGTGTTTCGCATGGACGTCGCAACGCTTTTCGCAGACGATCTGACCGACCTGGCCTTCACCCATGCGGCCGTTTGCGCCTGCTGTTCCCATGATAGCGACCACGCCCCGCTGACGGCCGCCCCCCTCAACGTTCAGTCGGCCCTGCCGGGATCCTATATCGGGATTGCCGGTTTTCCGTCCCAGACGCTGGATGCAGACCTGGATGAGATCGTCGACTACCTGAACGTCGGCTACTGGTCGTACGCCACCGGAGGCGCCTGGACCGATGGCGTCGCCTGGGACGTTTCGAGCGATAATGTCCTGACCTTCGACGTCTCGGCGCTCACCAATGAAGGCGCAGCGCTCGCCCGGGCCGCCTTCGATACCTGGGCGGCAGTCGTCGATCTTGTTTTCGTCGAGCAGGTGGGCGGCGCCGATATCGTGTTCGATGACGATGAGAGCGGCGCATTTGCCTTCTTCAGCGAAGTGACACAGACGCCCGGTGGTGAAGCACACATCATCGAGCGCGCGGCGGTGAACGTCTCCACCGCTTGGCTGAATACCTACGGCACCGAAACCGATAGCTTCAGCTTCCACACCTATGTCCACGAGATAGGACATGCCCTGGGTCTCGGACACGCCGGCCCGTATAATGGCGCTGGTGCAGCCTCTTCTTCCGAAACGACCTTCAGCCTAGACAGCTGGCAGGTCACGGTCATGTCGTACTTCAGCCAGTCCGAAGCCGGTGTCGGGAGCTACTCCATCCTGCAAGGCCCGATGCTTGCCGACATGCTCGCCCTAGGCGAACTCTACGGCGCCGCCGAGCATGCGACGGCCGATACCACCTACGGTTTCGGCGCAACCGAGGCCGGTTCGGTTTATGACGCCGATACGAACCGCGACGGGCAGGCCTATCTGATCCACGACACCGGCGGCACCGACACGCTGGACTATAGCGGCTACGGAGCCGACCAGGCGATTGATCTTCGGGCGGGGGCCGTCTCCGACGTGGGTGGCGGCACCGGGAACGTGGTGTTGTCACCAGATACGGTCATCGAGCGTGTCTTCACCGGTTCGGGTGACGACGTCATTCGCGCGACAGAAGCCACGACATTCGTCGATGGCGGCGCGGGGCGGGACTTGCTGGATCTCAGCGCAGGCGCAGGCGCGCTTACAGTCGATGTCAGCGCCGGCACCTACACCGCGCCCCTTCAGATCGAGCGCATAGAGGGATTTGTCGGCACAGCCTTTGCGGACACGCTGCGCGGCGACGATGGCGAAAACATCTTCGAGGGCGGAGATGGCGCCGACATTCTCGAGGGCCGCGGCGGGCGCGATACGCTGCGCCATGTTGGCGACGCCGGCGGTGTCGTGGTGGACCTGCAAGCCAACGCAGCCATTGATGGCTGGGGCAACACCGATACAATCAGCAGCTTCGAAAACGTCTTTGGCTCCCGCTTTGACGATACGCTTTCCGGAACGGGCGCCAAGAACCAGATCATCGGCGTCGGCGGCGCAGATACCATTGATGCCCGGGGCGGGGATGACCTGGTGGTGGTATCCGCGATTGGCATTCTGGTGGATGGCGGTGGAGGCTTTGACACGCTTGCCATCGACGCCCGGTTCGAAAACGGCGTCACGATAGACCTACGCGGAGCTTTCGCCACGGCCGGCACGGGCCCCGTCCGCGACTTTGAAGCACTGGCAAGCGTGATCGGGTCACCGGCAGATGACACGATCCATATCGGCGATGCGGTGGTCTATGATCGGTCGAACACGCAGCTGGAAACACTGGGTTTCGGAACTTTGGACGGTGCCAGCTATGCAGGCGAAATCGCCGGCGGGGACGGTAACGACCTGATCGTCGGGGGCGCGGCCGATGACACGATCGTGGGCGGGATCGGCAATGACCGGATCGAAGGCGGGGACGGGAACGATACTCTGTTCAGCTATGGGTTCGGCCAAGCGGGCCTCACTGACAATGACGAGGTCTACGGCGGCAACGGCGATGATTTCATTCAGGTTGCCGACGGGAATGACGTGGCCTTCGGAGAGGGTGGCGACGACGTCCTGTCAGCGTTTGGAGGCAGTTTCGGTGACCGGTTCTTCCTCCATGGCGGGGCTGGAAACGACATCATCAACGGCAGCGCGGTCGGCGATTTCCTTTTCGGCGATGAAGGCGATGATGACCTTTTTGGCGATGCCGGAAACGACCAGCTCTTCGGTGGACTGGGCGATGACGTGCTCAACGGGGCTGAAGGTATAGACCAGGTCTTCGGGGAGGCCGGGAACGACCAGGTAGCCGGCGGCTTCGGCGATGACTGGCTCGATGGGGGCGATGGGGACGACACGCTCACAGGCGGTCGCGGCGATGACCAACTGGACGGAGGGTCAGGCGCCGACAGCCTCGCGGGCAATAATGGCGATGACCAACTGGCAGGGGCCGGGGGAGATGACACCCTCATTGGCGGATCGGGCGCAGACACGCTTTACGGTGGCAGCGGCGACGACATGGTCGAAGGCGGCGATGGCAATGATGACGGCAATGGCGGGCAAGGCGATGACGTCTTCTTTGGCGGCGAAGGCGCCGACACCTTTGGCGGGGCATCGGGCAATGACCGGCTCTATGGCGAAGCCGGCGATGACACGCTCAACGGTGCCATTGGCGACGATATCCTTTTCGGTGCGAACGGGGATGACCAACTTGTGCTCGGCGACGGTCGCGACCGGGGCGTTGGCGGGGCCGGTAACGACAACATCACCGGGGCCGATGGGGACGACCTGCTCGAAGGCGGGGGCGGCGTTGACAGCCTCTTCGGAGGAGACGGTGCAGACACGCTGAAAGGTGGCCGGGACAATGACAGTCTGTTCGCTGGGGCAGGAGATGACCTGGCCTACGGGGGTAGCGGCAATGACGCACTCCTCGGTCAGGCCGGGGACGACACGCTGTTTGGCCAGGGCGGTGATGATCAGTTGAACGGTGCCCAGGGCGCCGATTTGCTGGATGGCGGACTGGGCAATGACACGCTGAATGGCGGCAGCGGTGACGACTGGCTGATTGGCGACAGCGGAGACGACGTCCTTCGCGGGCAAGGCGGATCGGACACCTTCGTCTTTGATGGGCAAGACAGTGGTTCAGATACCGTGATCGACTTCGAGGCTGGTGAGCAGATCCACCTGAACCGGTTTGGTTACGCCAGTGCAGACGCCGCATTTGCCGACTTCCGGCAAGCGGGAGACGATGTCCTGTTCCAGTCTGACGGAACAGAGATCATCTTCCAGGATGCTACGCTTTCGGATGTCCTGGAGAGTATCACCGTCGACACGCTCCTGATCTGAGGATGCAAAGACGACCTGCGGCGCGGTCAGCCCGCGGCGTGGAGGCGTCAATTCACGACTGCCGCCTTCAGCGCCTGAAGATACTGGACGTGTTCTTCAAGGGCCGGGTACTGGCCGTCGTCCTTGGCGTGCGACAGCATTCTTTCCCGCGCTGTCTGTATCTCATCGTCCAGGTGTTCCATATCGACATCGGCACAATTCACCGCCTCTTCGGCCAGGATTGTGAGACCGGCCGGCGTCACATCGGCGAACCCCCCGCGCACAAAGATCCGCATGTCGTCGGCACCGCTGCGTAATACGCGCACCAGGCCGTTCTTGAGCGTCGTCATGAAAGGCGCATGGTTGGGTAGCACGCCAAACTCACCTTCGGTGCCCGGCGCAATCACATGGTCCACGTCGCCCGAGAACAGTTCCCGGGCGGGGGAGACGAGGGAAAAGTGAAGTGTATCGGGCATGGCCGGTCCCTATGCGTCTTCCAGCATTTTTTCTGCCTTCTTCACCGCTTCATCGATGGAACCGACCATGTAGAACGCCTGTTCTGGCAGGTGGTCGAACTCGCCGGCGATGAGGCCCTTGAAGCCCTTGATCGTGTCTTCCAGTTTGACCTGCACGCCAGGCGAGCCCGTGAAGACTTCCGCCACGTCGAAGGGTTGGCTGAGGAACCGCTCCACTTTCCGGGCGCGGGCCACTGCCAGTTTGTCGTCCTCGCTCAGTTCGTCCATGCCGAGAATGGCAATGATATCCTGAAGTTCCTTGTACTTCTGCAGGATTTCCTGGACGCCCCGAGCTGTTTCGTAATGCTCTTCACCGATCACGAGCGGGTCGAGAATCCGGGAGGTGGAGTCGAGCGGGTCAACGGCGGGATAGATGCCCTTTTCGGCAATCGCCCGGTTCAACACCGTGGTGGCGTCGAGGTGGGCAAAGGATGTGGCCGGTGCAGGGTCTGTCAGGTCATCGGCGGGCACGTAGACCGCCTGCACCGAGGTGATCGAGCCCTTAGACGTGGAGGTAATCCGCTCCTGAAGCTGGCCCATATCGGTGGCGAGCGTCGGCTGGTAGCCCACGGCAGAAGGGATCCGGCCGAGCAGGGCTGACACTTCGGCGCCGGCCTGGGTGAAGCGGAAGATGTTATCGACGAAGAACAGAACGTCCTTGCCTTCTTCGTCGCGAAAGTATTCGGCCTGGGCGAGGCCAGCCAGGGCAACACGGGCGCGGGCGCCGGGCGGTTCATTCATCTGGCCGTAGACGAGGGTCGCCCGGCTCTCACCGTCCAGGTTGATCACCTTCGCATCCTGCATTTCGTAATAGAGATCATTGCCCTCACGGGTTCGCTCGCCCACGCCGGCGAAGACGGAGTATCCGCCGAACAACTTGGCGATATTGTTGATCAACTCCTGGATAAGCACGGTCTTGCCCACGCCGGCGCCGCCGAAGAGGCCAATCTTGCCGCCCTTGGTATAAGGGCAAAGGAGATCGATCACCTTGATCCCGGTCACCAGCACTTCCTTTTCGGTGGACTGGTCGACGAAGGGGGGCGCCTCCTGGTGGATTGCGCGCCTGATGTCCGATTTCACGGGCCCGAGTTCATCAATCGGTTCGCCGATCACGTTCATGATACGGCCCAGGGTGCCCGGCCCCACGGGCACGTTGATCGGCTCGCCCAGATCGACGACATCCTGCCCACGGACCAATCCCTCGGTCGAGTCCATGGCGATGGTGCGAACGGCGTTTTCACCAAGGTGTTGGGCTACTTCCAGGACAAGGCGGTTGCCATTGTTGTCTGTTTCCAGGGCATTCAGGATCGAGGGCAGGTGTCCATCGAATTTCACGTCCACGACGGCGCCGATGACCTGTGAAATCTGACCCTTCACGTTCGCTGCGGTACTCATGCGGCTCATCTCCTTGGGAGCTGTTTTTATCGGGGCGGGCGCCGCAGCGGTCGCCGCGGCAATTGGGGACGACGCCCCGGATTGCGATGGGGTTGCGGCAGCGCCGGTTTTGGCAGGCGCGCCGGCGTGGACGGTTGTGTCAGCAAGATGGGGCGCATCTTTTGCTGCTGGCGATATCGCACCGGCTTTCAATGGCTCAGACGGCTTGAGCGCATCTTTTTCAGCATTCTGCGGCTTGCAGACCCCGCACGGTCGCACGTCCTTGTAATCGAGGCCCTTGGCAAGCTCTTCGGCGGCTTCAAACGTTGCGTAAGGGCCGTGCCACTGGTCATCACCATTCGACTGGTCCCCACCAACGCCTTGCCCATCATTGCAGTATCGGCAGGAGGACCGATGGATTCGCCCCCGCTTCGATATCTTGTTTTCGTAGACCCAGAAGCTCATCCCAGTCCCCTAAAGTGCCTCCGCACCGGAGATGATCTCGATCAGCTCCTTGGTGATCGAGGCCTGACGCGCCCGGTTATACTGCAATGACAGGTCATCAATCATCTCGCCAGCATTTCGCGTGGCATTGTCCATGGCGGACATGCGGGCCGCCTGCTCACCCGCAGCGCTTTCCAGCATGGCAGCAATGATCTGCGTGTTGATATACCGCGGCAACAACACGTCCAGAATTTCCGGCTCGGATGGCTCGTAGATATAGGTCGCGCCATCGAGATCGATGGTTTCGGCATTTTCCGGCGCGGTCACGGGGATCAGCTGTTGTGGCGTGGGAACCTGGCTCAGCACCGACTTGAACTGAGAATAGATGAGGGTGCAGACGTCGAAGTCCCCATCCTCATAGCCCTTCGTCAGCTGGTGGCCGAGGGCAATGCCGGTCTCCGTGTAATCATCCTTGACGGCCGACAGGTCCACATGGCCCACGAAAAGGTCACCATACTCCCGACTGAGCTGTTCGCGGCCCTTTTTGCCCACCGTCAGGATTTTCACGGTTTTTCCTTCGGCCCGCAGCTCGCCGATCCGCGTCCTGGCCAGTTTGGCAATGTAGGCATTGAAGCCGCCGCACAGGCCCCGCTCAGCCGTCAGGACAACAAGCAGATGAACCTGGCTTTCACCCGATCCAGAGAGCAGTTTCGGGCCACCGGAGCCCTCACCGACGGAAGAGGCAAGATTAGCGACAACGGCTGCCATGCGATCAGCATAGGGCCGGGACGCCTCGGCGGCTTGCTGCGCACGCTTCAGTTTCGCCGCGGCAACAAGCTGCATGGCCTTCGTGATCTTCCGCGTGGATTTCACGCTAGAGATCCTGCTTTTCAGGTCCTTAAGGCTGGGCATCTTGTCCGTCCGTTGCGGCTAGCGGCTTAAGCGAAGCTCTTGGTGAACGCGTCCAGCGTTTCCTTGATGCCCGTCTCGACACTCTCCGATAGCGCCTTCTCATCCCTGATCTGCTTCAGGAGATCAGCTTTCTGGCCGCGAACATGGGTAAGGAGTTCAGCTTCGAACCGCACGACATCCTTCAGTGCGATCTCGTCGAGGTACCCCCGTGTTCCGGCGTAGATCACGACGACCTGCTCTTCCATCTGGAGCGGGCTGTATTGCGGCTGCTTCAGCAGCTCGGTAAGGCGCGCGCCGCGGTTGAGCAGCTTCTGGGTCGCCGCGTCGAGGTCAGAACCGAACTTCGCGAACGCGGCCATTTCCCGGTACTGGGCCAGTTCGCCCTTCATCGAGCCGGCGACCTTCTTCATCGCCTTCGTCTGGGCGGCAGAGCCCACGCGTGACACCGACAGGCCAACATTCACCGCCGGCCGGATGCCCTGATAGAACAGGTCCGTCTCCAGGAAGATCTGGCCATCGGTGATCGAGATCACATTGGTCGGGATGTAAGCTGATACGTCGTTCGCCTGGGTCTCGATGATCGGCAACGCCGTGAGCGAACCAGAGCCGTTATCCTCGTTCAGTTTCGCGGCCCGTTCCAGCAGGCGCGAGTGAAGGTAGAACACGTCCCCCGGATAGGCTTCCCGGCCGGGCGGACGGCGGAGCAGAAGGGACATCTGGCGATAGGCAACGGCCTGCTTGGAGAGGTCATCATAGATGATCAGCGCATGCATGCCATTATCGCGGAACCATTCACCGATCGTGCAACCTGTGTAGGGCGCGAGGTATTGAAGGGGCGCCGGTTCCGATGCCGTGGCCCCGATGACCACGGTATAGTCCATCGCACCCCGTTCTTCGAGGATCTTGACCACATTGGCCACGGTGGACCGCTTCTGACCCACAGCAACGTAAACACAGAACAGTTTGTCGCTGTCATTCTTGGCGGCGTCGTTGGTCGCCTTCTGGTTGAGAATTGTGTCGATGCAGATTGCCGTTTTGCCGGTCTGACGGTCTCCAATCACGAGCTCGCGTTGTCCGCGGCCCACGGGGATCATGCCATCAATGGCCTTGATCCCAGTCATCATGGGTTCGTGCACAGATTTTCGCGGGATGATACCTGGCGCTTTCACGTCCACCCGGTTCCGGCTGGCGACGTCCGTCAGGGCGCCGTTCCCGTCGATCGGTTCACCCAAGGCGTTGACGACGCGTCCCAAAAGCCCCTTACCGACCGGCGCGGCCACGATCTCGCTGGTTCGCTTGACAGTGTCGCCTTCGGAAATACCCCGGTCGTCGCCGAAGATCACGACACCGACATTGTCGGCCTCCAGGTTCAGGGCCATGCCCTTCGTGCCGTCCTCGAACTCGACCATCTCACCGGCCTGGACACTGTCCAGACCATGGATCCGGGCAATACCGTCACCCACGGACAGCACCTGGCCAATATCGGCAACTTCGGCTTCCACGCCAAAATTCTCGATCTGGCGCTTGAGGATGCCCGAGATTTCTGCTGCGCTGATATCCATCGCGCTAAGCTCCCTTCATGGCGGCGTTCATACGGTCAAGTTTCGAAGCGATACTGGCGTCAACCAGCTTGGACCCGATCTGGAGCTGGATGCCGCCGATCAGGCGCTCATCCACCTCTTCAGTGATTTCAACGTTGCTGCCAACGGCTTTCTCGAGGATCGCCGCCACCCGGTCCCGCTGGCTGCCGGTCATGGCAGCAGCAGTTCGGACAGTCGCGCGGCGAACCCCGCGCTGGTTCGCATAGAGCATGTCGAAGGCTCTGTGCGCCGCGCCGATATCGCGCGCCCTGCCATTCCGCGCCATGACGCCGATGAAGTTGACCACCAACGGCGATGCGCCAGCCTCCCGGGCGATCTCGGTCAGCGCCGCAGTCTTCTCGTCACGCGTGAAGGCAGGTGAAACGACAAGGTTGGAAAGATCGTCATTATCTTCGATAAGCGTTGAAATCGCAGCAAAATCCTTGTGAACGGCAGCCAGTTGACCCTTGTCCTGCGCCAGGTCGAACAGGGCGCTTGCGTAGCGCTGGGCCGCTTCGGAGGCGGTCGAAGTAGACGCTTTGGCCAAGATCTTTTCCGTCAGCTAGGGGCGGGTTTCCCAGCCTCAAAACACGAGTTCGGGCCATGGGAGAACCCCAGCCCCGAGGATTGGCGGGAGGTAGCACTCCCCCTTCCCCCTGACAACCGAGGCGATGGGCGGAAGTTGCGTCAGATAGGCGCGGTGCCGTAACGGGCGCCTCAGCCTTTTCTGTCACCGGCGCAGCTTCGGCACAGTCCCCGTGCTTCGATGACGGCCTGGCCGAGGCGGAAACCTGCTGCGGCCGTTTCCTCCCGAAGTGCGGCAGTTGTGCCGGTCGAATGCAGTTCCTCCGCTCCGCCACAGGAATCGCAGATGAGAAAGACCGCAGAGTGGGCGTGGCTGGCATGGCCGCACGCCACAAAGGCGTTGAGGCTCTCGATCTTGTGGGCCAGCCCCTGTTCCTGCAGGAAGTCGAGTGCGCGATAGACGGTTGGAGGCTTGGCAGCACCCTTGCCATCCAACCGTTGGAGCAGGTCATACGCCTTTGACGGCGCTTTGGCTTCGGCAAGAAGTTCCAGGACCCTTCGGCGGATCTTGGTGAGCTTCTGGCCCCGCGATTTCACCAGATCGGCGGCCTGCTCCAGGAACAGGCCTGTGTCGCCCGGTGAACAAGGCAGTCTCACGTCATGGGCTTGATAATCGGCCATGCGGCAGGATCAGACAATTCCGCACAAATGTGAAGAGGACGCAGGCGCTCCCAGAGCACCGAGCCGTCCTTCAGCAAACCCGGAGCCTGGCCGGAACTCTGCCTCACGCGACCAGTTTGGCTGCCTTCCGGCCGAGAATGTGAACTGCGACCTCCTTCGGGACGACCATAAGGGTTGATGCCGCCGTATCCGCCCAGGCCTTGATAAGGGCCGACGCAACATCGCTTCCGGTCCGCTCATAGTGCGCTTCCAGCATCATCAGGAAAACCTGCGCATGTTCGTCTGGCATGTCCGCGAGGGTTCGCCAGCCGATGCTATCGGGATTGGCTACCCGCTCGAACACGCGGTTCTGGTCCCACACGTAGGCGACACCGCCCGTCATGCCGGCTCCGAAATTGTCGCCAACGGGCCCCAGGATCGCGACCTTGCCGCCTGTCATGTACTCGCACCCATTCGCGCCGCAGCCTTCGATCACGGCATCGGCGCCCGAGTTCCTGACAGCGAAGCGCACGCCTGCCCGCCCCGCCGCATAGAGCTTTCCAGACGTTGCGCCATAAAGGCAGGTATTGCCGATAATGGTGTTGGCGCTCGCGATGAACTGGGCGGTCTTCGGTGGTCGGAGCTGAATGGTTGCCCCTGACAGGCCCTTGCCGACATAGTCGTTGGCATCGCCCGTGACATCAAGCGTTAGTCCCTGCACCGAGAAGGCTCCGAGTGACTGACCCGCCGACCCTTCCAGGCAGATATGCAGCCGGCCCTCTGGCAACTCTTTCTCTCCGAACCGGCGCGCGATCTCGCTGGAGCTACGCGCGCCAATGGCCCGTTGGACATTCTTCACCCCGTATTGGAGCTGCATTTTCTCACCACGAGAGAAAAATGGCTCCGCATCGCGCAGGATCTGGGCATCCAGCGTATCGGGCACGGGCTCCCGACGGGTTGGCTGATACCGCACGGGCTCGTCTGTATCGACCTGGACGAGCAGCGGGTTGAGATCGAGGTCATCGAGATGGGTCGCCCCCCGGGAGACCTGGGCGAGAAGGTCAGTCCGACCGATTGCCTGGTCGAGGGATTCTAGACCCAGCTCCGCCAATATACGCCGCACATCCTCAGCGATGAAGCTCATCAGGTTCACAACCTTGTCCGCGGTTCCGGTAAAGCGCTCGATGAGTTCAGGGTCCTGGGTGCAAACGCCCACAGGGCACGTGTTGGAATGGCACTGACGCACCATGATGCAACCCATGGCGACCAGGGACGCGGTGCCGATCCCGTACTCCTCGGCCCCGAGCATGGCTGCAATCACGATGTCACGGCCTGTCCGCAGCCCACCATCGGTCCGCAAGGTGACCTTGTCGCGGAGGTTGTTGAGGCTCAGCACCTGGTGCGCTTCGGCCAGCCCCATCTCCCATGGCAAGCCAGCATATTTGATCGAGGTCTGCGGTGACGCGCCTGTCCCGCCCACATTTCCGGCAATCAGGATAACGTCGGCCTTTGCCTTTGCGACACCCGCTGCGACCGTGCCGACACCGGACCGCGCCACCAGCTTTACACACACCCGGGCAATCGGATTGATCTGCTTCAGGTCGTAGATGAGCTGGGCCAGGTCCTCGATCGAGTAGATGTCGTGGTGCGGTGGTGGCGAAATCAGCGTGACGCCGGGGGTTGCGTGCCGGTTTTTCGCGATGAATTCGGTCACCTTGAACCCGGGCAGTTGGCCGCCCTCACCGGGCTTGGCGCCCTGGGCCACTTTGATCTCGATCTCGCGGCACTGGTTGAGGTATTCCGCCGTGACGCCAAACCGGCCGCTGGCCACCTGCTTGACCGCAGAGTTCATGTTGTCGCCATTGGCGAGGGGCCGATAACGCTCGCGGACTTCCCCGCCCTCTCCGGACACGGACTTGGCACCGATCCGGTTCATCGCGACGTTCAACGTGCCATGGGCAATGGGGCTCAGGGCGCCGAGCGACATGCCAGGTGTCACGAACCGTTTCCGGATCTCGTTGATCGATTGGACTTCCTCGAGGGGCACTGGCCGGCCGGCAGGCTTGAAATCGAGGAGATCGCGGAGCTGGATCGGCTCACGACCGTTCACGGCACGGGCATAGGCCTCATACTGTTCGTAGTTGCCATCGGTAACCGCGGTTTGCAGCAGATGGATCAGCGTACCGTCCAATGCATGGGGTTCGGACCGCGCGCGTAGCTTGTAAAATCCGCCAACCGGCAGGGAAATGACATCCTCGTCGAAGGCCTGCTCGTGGCGGCGCACGGCGTTTTCCTCAAGCCCAGCCAGTCCCAGCCCCGAGATCCGGCTGGTCATGCCCGGGAAGTAGTCAGCCACCAGCGCGCGTGAGAGCCCGAGCGCTTCGAAATTGTAACCGCCGCGATAGGACGAGATAACCGAAATCCCCATTTTCGACAGGATCTTCAGCAATCCGCCTTCGATCGCCGCCTTGTAGGATCGGACACAGTCATTGAGGCTGCGGTCTCCGAAGAGGCCCCGCGCCTGACGATCGGCGAGGGAGTCCTGGGCGAGGTACGCATTGACGCACGTGGCGCCGACGCCGACCAGCACGGCGAAATAATGGGTATCGAGACACTCGGCGGACCGGACCGTGACCGAGCAAAAGGTCCGCAACCCCTGGGAAACAAGGTGAGAATGGACTGCGCCGGTCGCCAGGATCATGGGTATCGCGACCCGGCCCTCCCCCTGGTGTTCGTCGGTGAGCATGATGTGCTCTCGTCCGGCCCTGACGGCATCTTCGGCTTCCGACTGGATCCGGGCCAGTGCATTTCGCAGACAGCGACCATTGCCGGTCGCGGCATTGAGATCGAACGTGCAGTCGATTTCAGTCGCGTCGGTGCCTAGCACATCGCGCAGCCGGTCATACATGCCATTCGACAGAAACGGGCTTTCCAGTACGAAGACATCCTGCTGGGTTTCATCGGTCGCCAGCACATTGCCCAAATTCTTGAAACGGGTCTTGAGGCTCATCACCCGCTCTTCCCGGAGGGGATCGATCGGCGGATTGGTGACCTGGCTGAAATTCTGGCGGAAAAAATGGCTCAGTGGCCTGTAGGCCTCTGTCAAGACCGCCGGGGCGGTGTCATCGCCCATGGACCCGACCGCTTCCTTGCCCGTTTCGGCCATGGGGGCGAGGATCAACTCAAGCGTCTCCAGCGAGAAACCCGCAGCCGTCTGGAGGCGTAACAGCGCCTCGGTATCCTTCACCCGCGGCTCGTCTCCCGGCCCGATGATCGGCTCGAGCTCCTTGACGTTTGCCATCCACGTCTCGAACGGCCACGTGTCGGCCAGCTTGTCGACAATTTCGGTGTGTTCAAAGAATTCACCGGTCTCAAGGTCTGCTGCGATCATGCCGCCAGCGGGTACATGCCCCCGTCGCACCACCGTCTGCTCGCTCAGCGGGCACATACCCGTTTCGCTACCGACCGCCAGAATACCGTCGGCTGTCAGGGCATATCGGAGAGGTCGCAGGCCGTTCCGGTCGAGCCCGGCCACCGCCCACCGGCCGTCATAGGCACAAACCGCTGCCGGCCCGTCCCACGGTTCCATCACCGAGTTGCAATAGGCGTACATGGCCGCGTGCTTGTCGGGCATAATTGACGCCCGCTTCGACCAGGCCTCGGGTATCATCATGGCCTTGGCCATGGGCGCCGTGCGCCCGCCCTTCACGAGGATCTCGAACACGGCGTCCAGTGCGCCGGAGTCGGACAACCCCTGCGGGACCACAGGTTTCACATCATCCACATGGTCGCCGAACTGCTCGGACACCATGCGGATCTCATGCGAGGCCATCCAGTTGAGATTGCCCTGAAGCGTGTTGATCTCGCCATTGTGGGCGATCATCCGAAAGGGCTGGGCCAGGGCCCACTGGGGGAAGGTGTTCGTGGAATAGCGTTGGTGGTAGATCGCGACCGATGACACGACCCGCTCATCCTTCAGGTCGAGGTAGAAATTGTCGATGTCCTCGGCCAGGAACATGCCCTTGTAGATCAGCGATTTCTGGCTCAGTGAGCAGACATAGAAGCCGGGAATAGCCGCTTCGCGGGCGCGGCGCTCAATCCGCCGACGACAGATGTAAAGCGCGCGCTCAAGATCTTCCGGGCTGCGGTTCCGGTCATCCCGGAACATGATCTGCTCGATTTCCGGCCGCGTGTCCTTTGCCTTCCGTCCGATGACCGAAACGTCCACCGGCGGTTGACGCCAACCGTAGATATAGAAGCCGAAATGAAGGATCTCGGTTTCGACCACCGTGCGCGCTGCCTCCTGTTTCCCCAGGTCTGTTCGCGGCAGGAACACCTGTCCGACGCAGATGTCGGCATCGGTGGGTGCATGGCCGGTCCGCTCGATCTGTTCCCGGAAAAAGTCCTGGGGCACCTCGATCCGGATACCTGCCCCGTCTCCCGTCTTGCCATCGGCGTCGACGGCGCCGCGGTGCCAGACATTCTTGAGCGCCTTGATGCCCATTTCGACGATTTCACGGCGCGGCTGGCCATCGAGCGCTGCCACCAGACCCACCCCGCAGGCATCATGTTCATGGGCCGGGTCATAGGCGTGGGCATCGATCAGGCGCTGGCGGTTTTCCAGGTAGCGCTGGGTGGCATCAGTCATATCAACTCAATCTCGTTCCATTGGGAATCGCAACATCGGGACCCGATAGCCGGATCGCCCCATTTTCATCGGCAAACCCCAGGGTCAGCACTTCGGACATGAACCTGCCGATTTGGCGGGGAGGAAAATTGACAACGCCCATCACCTGCCGGCCAACCAATTCGGCCACAGCGTAATGCTCGGTGATCTGAGCGGCGCTTTTCTTGTGGCCGATTGCCGGTCCGAAATCGATCACCATCCTGATCGAAGGCTTGCGCGCGCCCTCAAGCGGAGCGGCTTCCAGAACTGTGCCGACCCGAATATCGACGGCCAGGAAGGCGTCGAAGTCGATCTCCGGCGCGCGGGGCGCTTGGGGTGTGAACGCGATATGCATGACCGCCCTATTCCGCAGCCATCTTGTGAGCGGCCATTTCGGCCTTCATATGCCGGTGCATCGCCTCGGCCGCATCCCGGCCGTCCTTGATCGCCCAGACCACGAGCGAGGCCCCGCGGACGATATCGCCCGCAGCGAAAACGCCGCGAAGGCTGGTTTCCATCGTCGCGAAGTCGATCCGCACGGCTCCCCAGCGGTTCACGGTCAGGGCCCGCTCATCAAAAAGCGCAGGCAAGTCCTCGGGATCGAAACCGAGCGCCTTGATCACCATGTCGGCCTTGATTTCGAAGGTTTCATCGGTCTTGACCGGCGCCTGGCGGCCCGACGCGTCCTTGGAACCAAGCGCCATCCGAACGGCGCGAACGCCTTTGACCGTGTTGGCTTTTGTATGCAGCACCGCCTCTGGCCCAGCCAGCCATTCGAAGACGACGCCCTCTTCTTCCGCATTGGCGACTTCCCTTTGCGAACCGGGCATGTTCAGCCGGTCGCGGCGGTAAAGGCACGAGACGGCTTTCGCTCCCTGGCGAATAGCGGTGCGGACGCAATCCATCGCCGTGTCCCCGCCGCCGATAACCACGACCCGCTTGTTCGCAGCATCCAGCTTGCCCGATGCGAAGGCCGGGACTTTCTCGCCAAAACCCGCCTTGTTCGATGCCGTGAGATATTCGAGGGCCGGATAGACGCCCTGGGCGCCAATGCCCGGCACCTTGATATCGCGCGCCTTGTAGACCCCGGTGGCAATCAGGAGCGTGTCGTGGGTGTTCCTCAAGTCAGCGAGTGAGATCGTGTGACCGACATTCGTGTTGAACGCGAACACCACACCGCTGTCTTCCAACCGCTTGATCCGGCGCTCGACCAGGTGTTTCTCGAGCTTGAACCCCGGAATGCCATAGACCAGGAGGCCGCCCCCCCGGTCATAGCGGTCATAGACGGTGACCTGGTAGCCCTTCCGCCGCAGTTCCTCTGCTGCGGCCAGGCCGGCCGGCCCGGCGCCGATAATTCCAGCGGATTGGTCGCGTTCGCGCGTCGGCCTGATGGGCGTCACCCAGCCGGCATCCCAGGCGGTATCGGTGATATGCCGCTCGATCGCACCGATGGTGACCGTCCCATGGCCCGATTGCTCGATCGTGCAGATCCCCTCGCAGAGGCGGTCCTGTGGGCAAATTCGGCCGCAGATTTCCGGCATGTTGTTGGTGGCCGATGACACCCTGTAGGCTTCTTCCAGCCGACCCTCCGCCGACAGCATCAGCCAATCCGGAATGTTGTTCTGGAGGGGGCACCCTTGCTGGCAGAACGGCACACCGCATTGGGAACACCGGCCAGCCTGGGCAGCGGCGGCCTCATCGGCATAGTCGCCATAGATCTCGTCAAAGTCTCCGGCGCGCTGGGCCGCATCCCGTTTGTCCGGCATGGACCGTTCAACACGGGTGAACTGCAGCATATGTTGCGCCATTCCGGCCTCCAATGTGGGCGAACTTCCCTGTCAGCACGAAACCACCCAGAGATCAAGGGATATTCGTTCTTTAGATATCACGATGATATTATTAATGAGCTGTCTTCAGGATACAATGGTTGTCTGCTTCCCAGGGGTTCATGAAAAATATCACTATGAGGTATTTATATAGCGCTTCCCCCTCGGCCTAAAACTTGCCACAACCCGGCTGCCATTGACCGAGCCAGAATTGCCGGAGCGTTTCACCAATGTCTCTCATGCAGCTGATTATAATTTCTGTGATCCAGGGCATCACGGAGTGGCTACCGATTTCCTCATCAGGACATGTGCTACTGGCCGCCGACCTGTTCGGTCTTGAGGGCCGGGACGAGCTGATGATCAATGCAATGGCGCATGTGGGAACGCTCTTTGCCGTGCTTGCCTATTTCTGGCGCGATGTCGGTCGCGCTGTTGCGGGCGGGTTTGAAGTGGTGAATGCGCCCTTCCGCAAGGGGCCATTGAGCCGCGATGCCTGGCTGGCGATCTTCATCCTGGCGGCCCTGCCTGTGGGCGTCGCCGGCGCCTTGCTCCACGAACTGGTTTTTTCCGACGCGCTGAAGGACCAACTCCGAAGCGTTGAAACCGTTGCCATGGCGACCATCGTCTTCGGTATTGCCCTGTGGGTTGCCGACGTTTTGGGCAAGCAAAACAGAACCGAGGCCGACATGACGGTGACACACGCTGTTCTGATTGGCGCAACCCAGGCGATTGCAGCGCTTATTCCCGGCACAAGTCGGTCCGGGATCACCATGACCGCCGCCAGGGCGCTCGGCTACAGCCGCACGGAAGCGGCGCGGTTTTCCATGTTGATTGGTGCACCACTGCTCGCAGCCGGCGGACTATACGCTGTGCTGGAACTTTCAGATGCTGACCCGAACCTTCCAGGGACGACAACGCTGAACGATGGTTTGATCGTTGCGGGGATGTCTGCGGTTGCTGGCTATCTGTCCATTTTTTTCCTGATGGCCCTGATCAAGCGGATGAGCTTTCTACCCTTCGTGATCTACCGCCTTCTGCTGGGAGGGGTCCTGCTGATGATCAGCCCACTGGCAGGAACCATGATGGTCGGCTGATCGCGAAAAAGAGCGGCGCGCAGTATCAACGAGGGGGGCTTGACCTCTAACTGCGCGCCGCCTTCCGCCAGTCGCGTCCCGACGCCTGCGGAAGCTCTTCAACGGATGTGATTAACCAACCACATTGGGGGCGCCCTGCGGTGAAATCGTGTTCGCTTCGGGGCATTTGCGGCTCCGACGACATTCAACCGCCGCGCTAACCGAGGGTCACCCATTGCGTTGACGCCTGGTGAGGTGCTTTCTGGGACCAGTTGAAGCATTGGGAGTCGGCGAAATGGTGTGGGCGTTGCGGTCTGTCTGGATAGTCTCTACGGGTCTTTTGGTGGCGTGCACGGCGCCAGAGCCTGCAACCAATGCAGGTGCACAATCGGCCTCCCAGAACGAGCCGTTGACGGCGTTTGTGAACGGCACCGTCCATACGGGAACCCTCGAAGCGCCAATGGCTGCTGCGGTTCTGGTGAATGAGGCCGGCATCATAACCGCAGTGCTCCAGGATGGAGACGACGCCGAGACGGCAGCAACGACGGTTGTGGACCTGGGCGGCGCACACCTTTATCCGGGCTTCACTGATGCCCACGTTCACCTGCGGGGCATCGGTCAGCGGGAGCTGACGCTCAACCTCGCCGATGTGGCATCGATTGCCGACCTCGTCGCCCGCATCGAGGCCGAGGTATCGGGACTTCCCGCGGGGGCTGTCGTCTTTGGCCGCGGTTGGATCGAGACCGGCTGGCCCGAGGGCCGGATGCCGTCGGCGGCCGACCTTGATACAGTGGCGCCCGATAACCCGGTGATCCTGATCCGCGCGGACGGTCACGCCCTGGTGGCAAACACCGCTGCGATGGATGCCGGAGAGATCACGACCGAAACGCCTGATCCTGACGGCGGCGCCATCGAGCGCGGCCCCGGCGGCGCGGCGACCGGGATTCTGATCGACAATGCCATGCCAATGGTCACGGGCCAGGTGGCCCGGGCCGAGGAAAGCGACGTGATCCAGGCCCTCGCCGTGGGGGCGGAGGTCTACGTTCAGCGCGGCTGGACGGGGGTCCATAACATGTCCGTCGCGGCCCTGGACGCGCGCTTGATCGAGCGGCTCGACCTGGAAGGCCGGATGCCCTTGCGGGTCTACAACGCCCTGGAAGCGGATGCCTTCGATATCGCCGCCAATCGCGCCCACGAGACCGATACCGTCACCAATCGCGCCGTGAAGCTCTACATGGATGGGGCGCTCGGCTCCCGCGGCGCCTTGCTGAGTGAGCCCTATGCCGACCGGCCTGATACGGTGGGACTGTCCCTCATGAATCCCGAAGCGCTCGACCAGATGTTCGACCGGGCCAGCGCGTCTGAGGTCCAATTGGCGATCCACGCCATCGGTGACCTGGCAAATGCCCGTGTGATCGATGCGGCTGAAACCTCCGGCGATCCCGATGCTCGCCACAGGATCGAGCACACGCAGATTCTCAGAACAGCGGATATCGCGCGCATGGCGCCTGTCGGCCTGATCGCATCGATGCAGCCCTCCCACGCCATTGGCGACCTGAAGTTCGCTCCCGACCGGCTGGGCATGGAGCGGTTGCGCGGCGCCTATGCCTGGCAGAGCCTGATTGACGCGGGCACCATTGTCGCCGGCGGTTCGGACGCTCCGGTGGAAGTCGGATCACCGCTGATCGAGTTCTATGGCGCCGCGGTGCGAAAGGATCTTGAGGGCCGGTCCGGTGAAGGCTGGCACCCGGAAGAGGCGGTGAGCCGGGAAACCGCCCTCAAGATGCTGACCTACTGGCCGGCCTATGCCGCCTTCCAGGAAGACGTCCTCGGCACGGTCGAAGTGGGCAAGATCGCCGACTTTACCGTTTTCGACAGGGACCTGCTGACCATTCCCGATGCGGAAATCCTAGAGGCAAAAGCCGTCATGACCGTCGTCGATGGTGAGGTGGTCTGGTCAGCAGAGTAGCGGTGCGCGCTTATTCGGTCTTGCCGGTAATGTCGCGGTAGAACGTCCAGACCATGCGCTCGGTGGTTATGAACTGCCAGTTCCAGTCGGCCGCATAGTCAGCCAGGGGCCCTTCCGCATAGACCGCCTCCAGGTCCATGCCGTTCTCGACCAGCGCGGCGACCTTAGCTCGGCCATCGGCCAGCATCGCGATCGAGGCTTCCAGGTCTGCTTCGGTAGACATGGGACCGTGGCCGGCAATGACCCGTGTATCAGGACCGGCGGCGTCGACGATTGCCTGCATCCCCGCAATCATCCCCTCGACCGTGCCGCCATTGTCGAGATCGATGAACGGGAACCGTCCGGAAAAGAGCAGGTCCCCGGCATGGATGACGTCGGCTTCCAGGAAATGGACGAAGATATCACCGTCGGTATGGGCATCGGGGGTATGATAGAAGAGGGCGGTCTGGCCGTTCATTGTAACCAAGTCACCCTGGTTGATGTTGACCGTGGGCAGGAAGCCGCCCTTGAGGACGTCGGGCGTCCGGCCCGTCAATTCGGATGTATTCGGCTCCATCAGGCCCGGGCGGACATTGGGATGGGCCATGATGGTCGCGCCCCGATCAGCGAAGTAACCATTGCCGAGCACGTGGTCGCCATGGAGATGGGTGTTGAGCACCAGATCCACGTCCCGGCCGCCGGATAGAGCTTTCTGGGCCGCATCGAGCGCGGGGGCCACGTCGGGGAACTGGGTATCGATCATGAACACGCCGTCTTCACCCACCAGGACTCCAACATTGCCGCCACGGTTTGTGATCAGGGCGTAGACACCACTGCCAAGGTCGATTGTTTCGACCGGGATAGTGGGCACCTCGGCCTCCTGGGCCATGATGGTGCCGACCATCGTCGTGGCTACGACCAGCACAGCGAAATGTTTGAACATTCGGAAACCCCTTTCAACTGGATTTGGCTTGCGTACCGCATCACTGGCTTTTCACAACGGTTTGGCCGGCGCCCATGGGTTTTTTTGACGTCCAGACCGCAGCGAACCATCGACAGCCATGATCCTATCACGGCGCGGCGCCACGGGGACAAGATCGCCAGGTGGCTCGTCGCTATGCCACCTTTGCACTGGGGCGGGCGGAGACATCATCGTGCCAGCGCTTGAGATGGTTGAGGTCCTCGCCATAGGGCACGCCGACCAGGCCGGCGCCGAAATCAATGGTGGCGAGTGCCGCGGCATCGGCCATTGTATAGGTGTCGCCCGCGATGAACGCGTTATTGGCGAGTTGGTCGTTTAACATCTCATAGCCGATGACTGCGCGCTTCCGGTTCTGCTCCGCCGCCTCTGGAACCTGTTCGATCAGCCGGGCCGTCAGGGGGTGGCCATGGGCCCAGACCATGCCGATGGGCACCATCAGGTTCAACTCCACCCGGCGCAACCACATCTCGACGATGGCCTGGGATCTGGGGTCTGTTCCGAAGAGCGGCGGTTGCGGGTTCAGCGCCTCGAAGTACCGGCAGATTGCGATGGACTCGGCGATGCAGGTCCCATCGTCCAGTTCCAGGATGGGGATGCCGCCTGCGGGGTTCTTCTTCAGGAAATCGGGTTCGCGATTGCGGCGGGTGGTGATGTCAACGGTTTCGGTGGCGATCTCGATGCCTTTTTCGGCGAGATAGATGTGCACACGCCGGGGGTTCGGTCCGCGGGGATAGGTGTAGAGGATCATGGTCGCTAGTCCAATCTGATCAGGGCTTCGTGGAGCGATTGCAGGAATACGGAACGGTCTTTCTGGCTGAAAGGCGGGGCGCCGCCCGTTATTTCGCCCGAGCCGCGCAGTTGATCCATGAGCGCGCGGGTGGCCACCTGTGAGCCGATGGACGCTGTGGTGAAGGGTTTTCCGTTCGGGGCGAGGACGGTGGCGCCGCCTGCGAGGCACCGTTCGGCCAGCAGGATGTCCGCGGTGATGACGACACTAAGCGCGTCGGCCCGTTCGGCGATCCAGTCGTCAGCCACATCGGGGCCGGCATCGACCACCACCTGCTGGATACCTGGATCGCGAGGGACGCGGAGAAAGCTGTTGGACACAACCGTCACCGGGACCCGGTGGCGCGCTGCGACCTTGTAGGTTTCGTCTTTCACCGGGCAGGCGTCGGCATCGATGTAGATGTGCATGGAAAGCCAGCCTCCGGTTTCGCCCTACTCGGGCACTGGCCGACCAGCGCACTGCCCCATCGTGTAGAAGCCGTGGCGGGTATAGTGATCGCGCTCCTCATCGGTCAGCGTCGCGATCAGGTCCAACGTTTCCTGCGACGCCTCAAAGGCGCCTCCGCCATCCATGACCAACAGGCGCCGCACCTTCGGGCTGTAGGTTTCAAAGGCGGTATCGGCGGCGCAGGCGCAGTCTGCCCGGGTGTAGGTGTATTGCTCGTACATGCAGACCGTTATCAGGTCCTCCCGGGTCGGGGTGTCGGCGTTGACGCTGGCAAGGTCTGCCCGGGTGGAAAGGGCGGCTGCTTCGGCGTCGGTTTCCCCACCGCCCGCACCGCAGGCGGAGTTGACCATGGTCATCGCAAGGGTGAGCGCGGCGAATATCGGGATGGGTTGCGCGCGGGCCATGGCGGCATTCCTTTCGGCTACAGCGCCTAGCCTAGCGGAACGTCCCCGCGGCGGGTAGGGCGGGGGGTGTATTTGGGCGCCCCGGGCGATGGCGCCGTTGCCCGCCATTCATCGCCCGGGGCGCACTATCGAAATCGTTTCGAACGGAAAGGGTTGCCCATGACACGCGCGATCAGACTGGCCACGGCACTGGGCGCAGCCCTGGCGATCACGACAGGCTGTGCGAGCCCTGTCCCCTACCAGGCAGCCGAGCGGGCCGGCGGCTTTGGCTATACCAGCCAGCAGATCGAGAGCGGCCGTTACAGCCTGACCTATCGTGACAGGGACAGCGCGGATGCGCGGACCAATGCCCTGCGCCGGGCCGCCGAGCTCACCCTTGAGGCCGGGGCGGACTGGTTCCGGATCGTCAACGCCTACCAGGATGTGGAGGGCGGCGGCGGCGGAGGATCGTCTGTCTCCATCGGCGGGACAGGCGGATCTGGCGGCTATAGCAGCGTCGGTGTGGGGATTGGCGTGGCCCTGCCCCTGGGCGGGGGCAGCACCCCCACGACCCAGGGCCTGGAAATCGTCATGGGCACCGGCGAGGCGCCGGGCAAGGGCGATGTCTATGTGGCGGCAGACGTGCTGGCGAACCTTGTGACCGACTAGGTGCGCGGGAGGCGGTTGCGGCGTCGGCGCCAGCAGCTTTGCCCGGCCCGCGCCCTGGCGCGTCCGGCAGTCAAATGGGTGCCAGTCGGCGGGCTAGATCAGCCGCCGATGGATTGTTCGCGGGCGGCAACAGCTGCCGGCGCGCCTTGTGATGATGGCGAAACGCCCTGCCCGGCCGCCCAACCGGATCGCGTTTCGCCCAGGATTGGCCGCCGCCAGACCGAAACCGGGCACCGCCACGCCCTGCCTCGCTCCGACCTTGGCCGACTGGATCGCCCGTACCACGCCGCTCGCCGCGCCTCCGACCGCTATCGCCGCGCCCACTGGCAGGCGCCCCGTTGACGGGAGCGCCCGGCTGCCAAACCGGCCCAACAGGGGTCCGGCCATGAGCACCAGCAAGAGGAGGACAAGGAGATCCATGGACGGGAGATTACCATGGCCCGGCAGGGGGAGGATAAACGCCGGGAGATTTTTGTCAGCCGCCCAGGATTTGCCAGAAGGACAGGGCGTGGAGGGCTGCGATCACGGCATTGGCCTGGGCCACGGGATGGGCCGGGCCGATGGCGGGGACGGTGGCGAGCTTGTAGACGATCTGGAGCGGGAAAATTACCGCGCCCACGGCGGCGGGAGCGCCCGGCTGGTCGAGCCAGGCCCAGCCGACAAGGGCATAGGCGCTGGCTGCGGCGATGGCGCCATAGAGGCAGGCCAGGATCCGCCGGGCCGGCGTGTCGGGGCCGTAGGCAGCATCCATCCCCGGCGATGGCGACCGCGACAGCAGCAGGAATGGGAGCAGGCCCGCAACGACGATATTCACCAGGTGGGAGAGGATAATCAGGGCCATGGGCGCGCTCCGGTGGGGTGCCCGGCTTACGCGTCTGCGGCGCGGATGGATTTGGGGCGCGTCAGGAAGGACGCGCCGCGTAGGGGCGCGCGGCGGTTGGCGGGATGGGCATCCATAAAAGGACCCATCACATGGCCAAGGGCGACAAGAAGGGCAAGGAAGCGCGCAAGCCGAAGGCGGCGCACAATGTCAAACCCAAATCCAACGCCTCCCAGCCCTCGCTGAAACCCGGCAAGGTCGGCGGCCTGGAGCATCTGGGCAACAAGCCGAAGAAGTAGGGGTTGGGGGGCGTTGCGGCGCGCGGTGGTTGGCGGGGGGACCGCTCCGTCATCGGTGTTGACCACCAGAACCGCCGGCGGGATTGGCATCCCGCCCTACGATCCGCATCCTCGGACTTGATCCGGGGTATCGCTGGCGCTGCGTGCACCCTCGCGGGAGATCCCGGGTCTAGCCCGGGAATGCGGGGCGGTGGTGAGTAGTGGCGTGGGGTGCACGGAGGCCAAAGGCCGATATGCACCATTTGTGCGCGCGGCGAAGGCAGGCACACGCTCGGAAACGTCCGACTCGTTTAGAAATTTCCGTCATAACCGCTTTCCGTCAAAAATTTTCTTGACTACATTCGTCGTCTGACCTACTTGACGCTGACGAAACGAAACGGAGCGCCTATGAGCAATGACAGGTCACTGAAAGGCTTCCTAACGTTCCTCGATTATCTTGGGGATAAGGGGCTTCTGAACCCATCAACAGCCGCGACCCGAAAGGCCTCGGCGAACAAGATTTTTGCAATTTTGTCTGACGAAGAAGCTCAAGATGTTCTGGCGCTTAATCTTGACGAAGTCATGGTTCGTTTCCACAACCTACAAGGCCAAAACTATTCGCCCGGAAGCATCCAGACGTATCAAAGCCGTGTCAAATCCTCGCTTGAAGACTTCAAATCGTACATTGATAATCCTTTAGGATTTAAGCCGTCGGTCACCTCAAAGGAGCGGAAGCCCAAGGCCACAAAAAGTGAGAAGGGCACTCTCGCTGGTTACCCTTCAGACAAAACCGAGAAGACTTCACCCAGCCAATCTCAGGATACCGGCTTCGCGAACGCCAGCATCTTGCCAATCCCGCTTCGGGCGGACTTAGTTGTCCGCATTCAGGGGCTTCCCTTCGACCTGACGCAAGTAGAAGCCAATAAACTAGCAGCAGTAATCAAAGCTATGGCGATTGGAGACTAGAATACTACCCCCTTCCAAAAGGGGTGGTTTGTCGGCATTGCCGACAGGGCCGAGCGCGCTGGGAGAGGGGGTCCAAACTCCTCAACCCAGCGCCTCACTTCTTCCTTTGCACAAAATGCATAAAAGATCAATGAAAATAGCGCATTAAAGAGTCTTTGTACTTGCGCTTAGGATAAATCACTCCCGCTCCACATAAAGCTGCCGACCCATTTCCTGGTATTTCTCGCTCATCTCGGCCCGCGATGGTTCTCGGTGAATGAGCATTCTTTGATGTCGTAGTGCCAGCTTCCGCCGCGATCGAGGCAGGTGTCGATCTGGAACGGTTCCGCCAATAGCAGGAAGGCGGTCAGGCCAATTGCGGACAAGACCGCCAATATCAGCGCGTATTTAAGCCTCCGCTGGATCGACATAAATTTTGCCGCCTCCTTCCAAGAACTCGCGTGACTTCTCCGCCATCCCCGCCGTCGCTTCTTCGGCCTGGCGTTCGAGGTCGGCTTTCTCGTTATCGCTCAGCCCATCCGCATAGTCGCGCACGTCCTGCGTGATTTTCATCGAGCAGAATTTCGGGCCGCACATGCTGCAAAAATGGGCGACCTTGTGGGCGTCCTTGGGGAGGGTCTGGTCGTGGAAGTCGCGGGCGGTTTCGGGGTCGAGGGCGAGGTTGAACTGGTCTTCCCAGCGGAACTCGAACCGGGCGCGGGAGAGGGCGTCGTCGCGGATCTGGGCGGCCGGGTGGCCCTTGGCGAGGTCGGCGGCGTGGGCGGCGATCTTGTAGGTGACGACGCCGACTTTGACGTCGTCCCGGTCTGGCAGGCCAAGATGCTCCTTGGGCGTCACATAGCAGAGCATGGCGCAGCCGAACCAGCCGATCATGGCCGCGCCGATGCCGGAGGTGATGTGGTCATAGCCCGGCGCGATATCGGTGGTGAGGGGGCCAAGGGTGTAGAAGGGCGCCTCGCCGCACTCGGCGAGCTGTTTCTCCATGTTCACCTTGATCTTGTGCATGGGCACATGGCCGGGGCCTTCGATCATGACCTGACAGCCCTTGTCCCAGGCGATCTGGGTCAGCTCGCCCAGGGTTTCGAGCTCGGCGAACTGGGCGCGGTCATTGGCGTCGGCGATGGAGCCGGGGCGCAGGCCGTCGCCGAGGGAGAAGCTGACATCATAGGCGCGCATGATGTCGCAGATCTCGGCGAAGTGGGTGTAGAGGAAGCTCTCGGTGTGGTGGGCGAGGCACCATTTCGCCATGATTGACCCGCCGCGTGAGACGATGCCGGTGACGCGGTCCGCGGTGAGGTGGATATAGGCGAGGCGCACGCCGGCATGGATGGTGAAATAGTCCACGCCCTGCTCGGCCTGCTCGATGAGGGTGTCGCGGTAGACCTCCCAGGTGAGATCTTCGGCCACGCCGTCCACCTTTTCCAGGGCCTGGTAGATGGGCACGGTGCCGATGGGAACGGGACTGTTGCGGATGATCCATTCGCGGGTGTTGTGGATGTTGCGGCCGGTGGACAGGTCCATGACATTGTCGGCGCCCCAGCGGGTGGCCCAGACGAGCTTGTCGACCTCTTCCTCCACGCTGGAGGTGACGGCGGAATTGCCGATGTTGGCGTTGATCTTCACCAGGAAGTTGCGCCCGATGATCTGGGGCTCAAGTTCTGGATGGTTGATATTGGCCGGGATGATGGCGCGGCCGCGGGCGATCTCGTCGCGGACGAATTCGGGGGTGATGAAGGGGGGGATGTCGGCGCCGAAACTTTCGCCCTGGGCGAGCTGGTCCTCGGCGTGTTCAAGCGGGGTCTGGCGCCCGATATTCTCGCGCTCGGCGACGTAGATCATCTCCTTGGTGATGATGCCGGCCTTGGCGAACTCGTATTGTGTAAGGGGCTCGCCGGCTGTTGCGGGCGTTCCGCCCGGGCTGGCTGCGCCTGTGCAGCCGCTGGTGGGGTCGAACTGAATGGCTTTCAGGGGGCGGTGGCGGACGGGGAACTCGCGGGCGAGATGAGCCTCGCCGACATTGCCATTGTCTTCGGGTTTGACCGGGCGGCCTTCATATTCCTCGACGTTTCCATAGGTCCGGGCGCGCTCCAAGATCCAGTCGGTGCGCAGGCGCGGGAGGCCGGCCTCGACATCGATGGCGATGGAGGGGTCGGTATAGGGGCCGGAGGTGTCGTAGACCGGGACGGGCGGCTCGTTTGCGGTGGGATGCAGGTCGATCTGGCGGTGGGGCACGGCAAGATCAGGCGCTGCGGCGGGGTGGGAGTAGACCTTGCGGGAGGCCGGCAGCGGGCCCGTGGTGACGCGGGGTCCTTCGAAATCAGAGGGGGCGATGGGCTTGTTCATGGGGTTGGACCTTCTATCGGATTTTGGGTGTCGTTCAGGTCCACATCGAGTTGTGACTGAAGCAGTTGGGCAACTTTTTTGGCGGGCTTGACATAAGAGATGCGAAGATCAGCGACTTGTTTGGCCGAGCTTCGAAGATGAAAAGAGGCAATCTCGTCGTTAAATTGCCGAATGCTCATATCTTGGAACGTACCCCGCAAACAAATGCGCCGATGGATTGTCCCGGGTCCATTCAGTACGATGATGCGTTGAGGAGTTATTCCAGTAATCACTTCATGAGCGCCCAAGCTGTCACCGAATCCCCTGGACATCGAATGGGCAAACATCCACAGAACGGCCGCTATGAGTGCAAAGAACGAAACGACGACAATCGCCAGTTCAATAGCGAGACCAAGTTGGTTGGTTGGTAAGGCGCTCATCACATGTATAGCAGCCAAAAATGTTGCTCCAGCGATCAGGAAGAACACAGGCAGTGAAACCAAAAGCCACCCAAAGCCAATCCAGTTTCGCCGGATAAGCAGCCGCCGATCACTTTGGCCGGACCAAAGAAGAGGTTCGCTGGATGGAACCAAAGAATGAAGGATGGACTCTAGGTCAGGTTTTTCAGTCACAGATACCTTTATTCCGTTCCTACGCCGGTTTGACCCGGATCAGGTTCAAAGGGTGCTCGCATTTGGTGGCGGATGTGCCGCCGCGATCTCAGCCGGCCTACCGGCGCCCCTCGGATTGTCTTTACATACCGTGAAGTCGTGGGGCTGTCGATTGGCTGCGGGCGCAAACGTGGCTAGGGCGGGCTGACGACATGATGGATGGAGGCTCCTATGACCCAACTTGAAGCAGCGACATTGTATGCAGGCCTGTTCGTGCTCCTGTTTCTGGCGTTGAAGCTGAATTGCGGGCGCGTCCGGGCGGGCGAGAAAGTGAATTTCGGTGAAGGTGGCAATGAGGCCATGACGCGGGCCATGCGCGTGCAGGGCAATGCAGTGGAAGATGTGCCGGTGGTGCTCATCGGGCTGTTCGCATTGGCGAGCCTCGGCGCGCCTGTGGCGCTGATCCATGGGCTTGGCGGCGGGTTCTTCGTCGCGCGGGTGCTGCATGCGCTGGGGCTGGGCGGTGCGCCGGGGCTGGGCTGGGGCCGGTTCGTGGGCACGATCGGGACGCTGATTACCATGCTGGTGACGGCGGGGGCGTGTATCTGGCTCGCGTTGACTTGATCAGGAGTCGGATGCGCCGAACTGGAGTTCCACGAGACGGGCGTAAAGGCCGCCGCGTGCCAGCAATTCGGCGTGGGTGCCCTGGTCGATGACCTGGCCGTTATCCATGACGAAGATCTTGTCGGCCTTCAGGACCGTGGCCAGGCGATGGGCGATGACGAGGGTGGTCCGGTCCTTCGACAGGGTTTCGAATGCGTCCTGGATCGCCCGCTCGCTCTCGGAGTCGAGCGCCGACGTGGCTTCGTCGAGCAGGAGGATTGGCGCGTCGCGGAGAATGGCGCGGGCAATCGCCAGCCTTTGGCGCTGGCCGCCTGAAAGGGTGGCGGCGCCTTCACCAAGGGTCGTGTCGTACCCATTGGGAAGTGCCATGATGAAGTCATGGGCGTTTGCGGCCTGGGCAGCCGCACGGATCTCTGCATCGGATGCGCCGGGCCGGCCGAACCGGATATTGTCCGCCGCGCTACCGGAGAACAGCGGTGCGTTCTGCTGGACGATGGCCAGTTGGCGCCGGAGGTCCGTTGGATCGAGTGTGCGGATATCGGTGCCGTCGAGTGCGATGGCCCCGCCCTGGGGATCGTAGAGCCGAAGCAGGAGTTGGAAGACGGTCGACTTGCCGGCGCCGGAGGGACCAACGAGGGCGGCCGTCTCGCCCGGCGCGATATGGAGGGAGACCCCGGCGAGCGCTTCGGTCTCGGTGCGGGTCGGATAAGCAAACCGGACGGCGTCCAGGGCAAGATCGCCGCGGACGGGGCGCTTCAGGGTCGCTGGCGTTTCGGGGGCCGTTATCACCGGGCTGGCCGCCAAGAGTTCCATCAGCCGCTCCGTTGCGCCTGCAGCCCGCATGATCTCGGCATAGGTTTCGGTCAGCATGCCTGCGCCTGAGACGGCAACAAAGGCGTACATGACGAACTGGGTCATCGCGCCGGGGGTGAGCGCGCCAGACTGGACCTGGACTGCGCCATACCAGAGCACGGCAATCAGGCTGATCAGGATGGTCGAGAAGATCGCTGCGGTCATGTAGGTTCGCACCAGGATACGGCGGAGCGAGACGTGGTAGGTGGCTTCGACGGCGTTGGAGAAGTCGGCGCGTTCCTCCCGCTCGCGGGTGAAAGCCTGGACGGTTTCCACCGCCCGCAGGGCTTCGCTGGCGCGGGCCGACGCACTGGCGAGACTGTCCTGGCTGGAACGCGAGAGCCTCTGGACCCGGCGACCGAACAGGATGATCGGACCGATGATGATCGGGCCGACGGCGAGCACCATCAGCGCCAGTTGCCAACTGACAACCACCATGAGGATCAGCGCGCCCACCGTGGTGGCGAGGGTGCGCACGGCCATGGATACGGACGCGCCGACGACGGTCTGGATCAGGGTCGTGTCGGTGGTGAGGCGTGAGAGAACCTCGCCGGTTCGGGTCGTGGCGAAGAAGGTGGGGCTCAAGGTCAGGATGTGGTCGTAAACGGCGGTGCGGAGATCGGCGACGACCCGCTCGCCGAGCCTTGAAATGAAGTAGTAGCGGAGCGCACTGGCGATGCTGAGCAGGATGGCAACAGCGACGCCGGCGCCGAAATAGGCATTGAGGCCGCTATCGCTGGCAAAGGCATCACAGATCGCCGCGTCTGCTGCGCCGCCGAACCCGCAATCGACAACGAGGCGGAACGCAGCGGGAAGGACGAGGGTGAGGGCGGAGGCCAGGATGAGGAAAACCACAAACAGGCCAAGGGTCCACGGGTAGCGCAGGATGAATGGGACCAACCGCTTCAGGGGCTGGAGACTGCGGGACTTGGCGCGGCTGAGCCGGTCCTTCTGGAGCTCCGATGCGAATTCCGAGCCGCGATCGGTATCGACCTGGGTCCGGGGCAGATCGCCGGTCCTGGCGGGAGAAGCGGTGAGATCTGTCATTCGGCCAAGGATTCGAGCTGGGGCAGGAGGCTATCGCCTAGCCGGTCGGCCATGAGGGCGACGCCGTCCGCGGTGGGGTGCACGCCGTCCGGCTGGAGCAGTTCAGGGTTGTCGCGAACCCCCTCGAGCAGCGCGGGATAGAGCGGGACACCGTGTTCGGCTGCCAAGTCCGGGTAGATCGCAGCGAAGGCGGCATCGCGGCTGCCCTGGGCGGCGTCGCTTCGGGGTTCGATGCCTGCGAGCAGGACAGGGACACCATCGGCCTGAGCGCGCGTGATGATGGCGGCGAGGTTGTCGCGGGCCGTGTCGGGGCTGAGGCCGAGCAGGTAATCATTGGCCCCAAGGGCGACCACCAACAGGTCCGGCTTGGCGGAGGCCACGGACCAGTCATAGCGTGCCAGGCCATTGGCGGTGGTGTCGCCGGATACGCCTGCATTGACGGTGGCAATCTCAACACCGCCCTGGGCAAGTGCGCGCGCGACCTGGTCTGGCAGGGCATCTGGTCCAGCAAGGCCGAAGCCTGCGGTCAGGCTGTCGCCGAGGAACACGACCTTCGGCGCACGGGAGAGGGGTTCCGATGCGACCGGGCTTTGCCCACCGGTGCCTGCGACCGGGGCGGGGGACGGGGAAGCTTCGGGGCCAGGGGGCGATGTTTCTCCGCCTGCCCCACAGCCCACGAGGAGGAGGCTGGCCCCCATTACGGCAGCAGGCAAACGGTTGTGACGCATGACAATTCCTTCTCGGCGCCGATCGGGGACTTGTCGGGGCGGCCGGCAGGTCGATCTATAGGCTTCACACCATGTAGGCGCGCTGCGACACGTCAACCAGACGTGGAGCGCTCCGAACACAGCGGAGCGCATGCATGAGCCTTTCCCTGAACCCAGAAGATGTTGACGAGACCGGATCGCGACCGCTTGCGCTGGATATGCGGGCGATCACGCTAACGCTGGGGGCCGAAGCGGGGCCCGTGAACATCCTCAAGGGCGTCGATTTTTCCGTGGCCGCGGGCGAAAGCGTTGCGATTGTGGGTCCCTCGGGGTCCGGCAAGTCGTCCCTTATCGCAGTGGCCGCAGGTCTGGAGCCTGCGACCTCGGGCGCGGTGACGTTGCTGGATCAACGGATCGACGGGATGGGCGAGGATGCGCTGGCCCGCCTGCGCAGGGGGCGGGTGAGCATGGTGTTCCAATCCTTCCACCTGCTGGAAACCATGACTGCCTTTGATAATGTGCGGGTGCCCCTCGAAATCGCGCGGATCGACCGTGTGGACAGCCGGGCCAAGGACGCCCTGGAGGCGGTGGGCCTGTCCAGTCGGATCACCCATTACCCTGGACAATTGTCTGGCGGGGAACGCCAGCGGGTGGCCGTGGCGCGGGCGCTGGCGAGCGATCCTGCCATCGTGTTTGCCGACGAACCCACCGGGAACCTCGACGCCGAGACCGGCGCAGGCGTGGCCGACAGGCTGTTCGCGATCGCGAAAGACAGGGGCGCGAGCCTCGTACTGGTGACCCATGACGGACTACTCGCAAGCCGTGCTGATCGTACCGTGCGGATGCAGGGCGGGTTGCTGGCATGATGGGTCCCGCCTGGAAAATCGCCCTAAGGGAGCTGGCCGGCGGGCTCCGGGGGTTCTGGATCTATATTGCGTGCCTCGCGCTTGGCACCGCAGCCATCGCGGCATCGGGGGCCGTCACGGAAACGTTTACCCGCGGCCTTGCGGGGCAGGCGCGGACCCTGCTCGGTGGGGATCTGATGTTCGTGGCTGCCCAGCGGCGGGCAACGCCCGAGGAGCGGACCTTTATCGACACCCTGGGGGCCGTCGCTGAGGTCGTGACTGTGGATGTGATGGGTGCCGCGGGTGAGCGGCGGCGCCAAATCGATGTCCGGGCCGTCGATGGCGCCTATCCGCTGATCGGCGCCGTGACGCTGGGCGGTGGGGCATCCGATCTGGAGGCAGCGCTGGCGCTGGAAGGTGACCGGTGGGGTGCGGTTGTCAGCCAGAGTTTCCTCGACGCGTTCGACGTCAAGATAGGCGACCCCGTCGATATCGGCCCGATCCGCGCTGTCGTCCGGGCAAGGCTGGACGGGCTTCCCGACCGGGTCGGCACTCCGGGGACTTTCGGTCCGGAAGCCCTGGTCCGCATTGACGGATTTGAGGAGGCCGGTCGCCTGACCACGGGCCAATTGTTTCGCACGCAGTTGATCGTGACGTTTGCGGACGGCCAGTCGGCAGACAGCGTGACCGGAGCCTTTGATGCGGCATTTCCCGGCGGGGGAATGCGGCTGCGCGAACCGGCCGATGCGGTGGACGGGTTGCAGGGCCTGCTGGACACCCTGAATGATTTCCTCGCCATCGTCGGTATCGCCGCGCTGGTGGCAGGTGGGCTCGGTGTCGCCCAGGCGACCGGGTCATTCCTGGAGAGCCGGACCGGGTCGATCGCAGCCCTGAAGGCGCTGGGCGCCGATGGGGCGCTGATCCGCCAGGCCTATCTTCTGCAACTCGCCGTGCTTGCCTCCGTCGGCGCCTTGGTGGGGGTGATGATCGGAGCCGCAACCCCGTTCCTGCTTGCGACCTTCGCAGGCGGCTCGATCCCCCTCCCCCAGGCCCTCGGGATCTATCCATGGCCGCTGTTGAAGGCCTTTGTGCTGGGTACACTGGCGGCCGCCGTCTTCGCCCTGCCGGCACTGGGACGGGCGCGTGCGACGAAACCGGCAGCCCTGTTTCGGCACCTTGGCGAAGATGAAAACCAGCGGACTCCGCGGCTGGAACGGGGCTTGTCGCTGGCCGCCGGCGTGGCGCTGGCGGGATTGGCCGTGGCGACCAGTGGACGGCCGCTCCTGACCGCTGTCCTTTTGGGCGGGGCGCTGGTCGCGTGGGGCGCCTTCCTGCTGGCGGCCGATGGGATCAAGCGATTGGCGCGCGGGGCCGCTGGCGGTGCGGCTGGGCTATGGCGCCTGACGCTGGCGAACCTCGGCGGGATCGGCTCGCTCGCGCCCACCATCGTTCCAGCGCTCGGTCTCGGTCTGGCGCTGTTGACGCTGGTGGCCTCCGTCCAGTCCAACCTCCTCCGGCAGATCAGCGAAACTGCGCCGAGCAATGCACCGTCGCTGATATTCTCCCAGATCCCGGCTGACGGAACCGAGACGTTCGACCAGGTCATGGCCGACCAAGGCGTGGACCTTGGGGATGCTGACGCGTTTCGCCGGGCGCCATTCCTTCTGGCGCGGGTCGTGGCGCTGAAGGGTGAGCCACTGGATATCGAAACCGTGGCCGAGAGCGAACGCTGGGTGGTACGCGGCGAGACCAGCGTGACATTCCTGGGACCGCAACCCCCCGAAGCGGTTCTGACCGATGGCGCATGGTGGGACGCCGACTATTCCGGCCCAATGCTGGTGTCTGTCGAGGCCGAGGCGGCGGCCGGCCTGGGATTGGGAATTGGCGACACGGTGGGATTTCGAGTGTTCGGGCGAGATGTGGAGGCGACGGTGGCCTCGCTGCGAAAAGTGGATTGGGGAACCTTCGGGATCGGATCGAACACGGCCTTCATCCTGTCGCCCGGCACCCTCGAGGCGGCAAAACCCTACCACGTTGCCATTGCCAGGACCGATGCCCGGGACGAACAGGTCATCATCGACAGGCTGGGAGAAGCGTTGCCCGACGTTGTCGTGTTCCAGACGCGCCCGGCCCTTGCGAGCGCCGCGCAGGTCTTCGGCGACATCGCGATCGCGGTGAATGCCGTGGCGGGCGTCGTCACCCTGGCTGGACTGCTGGTCCTGCTGGGGGCGTTTGCGGCGATGGCCCGGAAGCGACGGGCGGAGACGGCCGTTCTGAAAACGTTTGGCGCCGAGCGCGGAGAGGTGTTGCGGCTCTATGCGGGCGAATTTGCCCTGGCCGGTGCGGCAGGGGCGGTGATCGGGGCCCTGCTCGGCGTGGGCGCGGCTTACCCCGTCGTGGTGAACGTCTTCGAGGCGAGTTGGTCCTGGCCATGGCGCGAAGCGTTGACCGTGGTGGGATTGGCGGTGGGGGTATCAGCGCTTGGTGGGGCAGCCGTGGGATGGAGCACACTCTCCCAGCCGCCCATGCGGGTCCTCAGGGGCGTGTAGAGCGGACCAAGACCTACTCGCGGAATGTCCGGCTCATGGCGTCCTGGAACGGCTTGACGAGATAGGACATCACATTGCGGCTCTCGGTTTTCACCATGGCTTCAACGGGCATGCCGGGGAGCAGTTCGAACCGAGCGGCCGCGGACCCCTCGCGCGGCCACTCGACCACCGCCTCATAGTACTGGAGCCCGCTCTGCTCATCCGTTATGGCGTCGGCAGAGACCGTCACAATGGCGCCATCGACTTCCGGTGAATCCTTCTGGGCAAATGCCGAAAAGCGCAACCGGGCATCCTGGCCAAGGGTGATCTTGTCGATATCGGCAGGGTTGATCCTGATCTTGGCCACCAGCCGGTCGTCGCGGGGGATAACGAAGAGCACCGGCTCTGACGGCGTGATAACGCCGCCGACGGTATGGGCGCGAACGCCGATGGCGTAGCCTTGGGTCGGTGCAATGATGTCAAGGCGTTTCAGCCGGTCCTGCGCGGCAATACGCTGTTCGGCCAGCTCAGCGATCTCGGCTTTCACGTCCCGCAGCTCCTGGACCACTTCCTCAAGGAAACCGGCTTGAAGACGGCGCAGTTCCAGTTCGGTTTCCCCGATCTGCACCCGGGTGGTGGCGATCTGGGAATTGAGGCCCTCGAGTTCGCCGCGCAGGCGGAATTGGGCGCGCTCGAGTTCAAGCATACGGGTTTCCGTGACGAGCCCATCGGCACGCAGGCCCTCTAGGCTCTGCGCCTCCTGTTCCACAAGGCTCAGTTCCGACCGCTTGGCGGCAATCTCGTTCTGTGAGCCTGCGATGCGGGTCTGCAACTGCTCCATCCTCTGGCGCATGATGCGCGCCTGGGACTCGCGGCTCTCACTGCGGGCACTGCGCAGGGAAACCTGGCCTGCGAGGCTGGACTGAACGGATGCGCGGGCGGCAAGATCGTCAAATTCGGGACGGATCTCGATGGTCCGGCTCCCGGTTTGCTCCGCGATCAGGCGAGCCTCCCGCACCGCCAGCTCCGCCAGGCGGGATTCAAGTGCGGCGAGCTGGGCACGGGTGGCGGTGCCGTCCAGCCGGAGGATCACTTGTCCCGCCTCGACGAAATCGCCCTCCCGGACGCTGATTTCGGAAACGATGCCGCCCTCCAGGTGTTGCACGGCTTTCCGGTTGCCTTCGACGGCGATGGTGCCCGTGGCAATGATGGCGCCTTCAAAAGGGGCAAAAACCGACCAGGCAGTAATGCCGCCGAACACGAAGAAGATGATGAAGAAGCCCGCCAGGAAGAGCGGTCTGACTGAGATGTTGCGTCGGCTCATGGTGTGTCCCGTTGGCCTTTGTAGTGGCGCTAGCTCTGACCTGTGCCCTTGGTCTGTCCGGTCGGTTCGACCGCTTTGACCATCGTCGTTCCGGCTTGGTCCTCACTGGATGCGGCGCGCAATGGCTGGGCCGGCCGCACGCCGGGCACAGCGCCCTTGGGCAGGACCTTTGGCAGGATCTCGTCGCGCGGACCGAACGCCTTGAGTTCGCCGCTTTCAATCACCGCCAGTTTCGTGCAATGGACAATCGCATTGGGCCGGTGGGCAATGATCACGCTGGTTGCCCCGCGCTGTTTGAGGGCGTGGAGCGCGTTGGCCAGGGCCTGGTCGCCGGAATTGTCGAGATTGGAGTTCGGCTCGTCGAGGATGACGAAGTTCGGCTCCTTGTAGAGCGCCCGGGCGAGCCCGACGCGCTGGCGCTGACCCGCCGAGAGGTAGCTGCCATTGACACCGACAGGCGTGTTGTAGCCGTCCGGCAGGGCAAGGATCATGTGGTGGCAGCCGGCCGCCTGGGCTGCGGCGACGATGTCCTGGGGAGTGGCTTCGGGATCGAACCGGCAAATGTTCTCCATGACGCTGCCAGAAAAGAGATCGACGTGCTGGGGCAGGTAGCCGACCTGGGGGCCCAGTTGTTCCCTGGAATAGGTGCGGACATCGGCGCCATCGATACGGACCACTCCGTGACGGGCTCGCCAGAGTCCAAGGACAACACGGGCAAAGCTGGATTTGCCCGACGCGCTTGGGCCAAGAACGCCGAGCATATCGCCGGGCTCGATTTCGAGCGAAATCCCCCGCAGAGTGTTCTCGCGCACGCTGGGCGGGCCGCTGTAGACGTTTTCCAGGCGCAAGTGCCCCTTGATGGGCGGCAGCTCCATGGAATCGGCCTCGTCCGCAGTCGCTTCCAGTTGCTGCTTGAGCGCGGTCCAGGCTGTCCCCGCTGAGACGATGGTGCGCCATTGGCCAACCAGCGACTGGATGGGGGCGATCGCACGGCCCATGATGATCGAGGCGGCGATCATGGCACCGGGGGTTGATACTCCGATGATCGAGAGATAAGCGCCAAGCCCGAGGATCGCGGACTGCAGGAACAGCCGAAACACCTTTGTGCTGGCGGCGAAGGCCCCCATAGAATGGCTGGACTTGCGGATCGCCTGGTCGGATTCATCGCTCAGCCCGCGCCATTTTTCGGCCATGCGACCGCGCATGCCCATGGCCTCCATGACTTCGACATTGCGCATGACTTCCATGGTGGTCTGCTGGGCGTGGCGTTCGAGCTCTTCGGCCCGTTGCACCGATGCGGACGACACCTGCTTGTTGATCACCGCGAGGATGACAAGCACAATGGTGCCGAAGATCGCCCACAAGCCGTAGGCCCAGTGCAGCATGAACAGCACCAGGTAGAACATGGGGCTGAAGGGAATGTCGAAGATCGCCGGAAAGGCGGGGCCGGAGTAGAATTTCCGGATCTGGCGGAGGCTGGAGAGCGTGCGTTCGCTGAGCTTGCCCGGATCACGCATGTTTTCGCCAATGACCGCTTCGAAAGCGGGCTCTGACAACTTGTCCTCGAAGCGTGATCCCGCATCGGTAAAGATTGACTGGCGGATCCAGTCGAGAAACCCGAGGGTTATGTAAAGGCCTGCGACGAGCCCCGTGAGTGCGACAAGGGTTGGAACCGACTGGCTGGCCAGCACACGGTCATAGACCTGCAGCATGTAGAGCGGGCCGGTGAGCATCAAGACGTTGATGGCGAGCCCGAAGACACCGGCGGCAATGAAGATCGACCGCGAGTCCTTGATCGCACCCTTCAGGGCGGCGACGGCCTTTGTGTCCTGGACAGATTGCTGCCTGCTCATGGGTCTACTGTTTCCTCACCGCACCAAGCACCTAAGATGGCTTATGGGGCGGTTCAATCGGCACCGTGCAACGGGCATTGCGCAAACATGGGGCTGCGCCCCGTCGCCCGTCCTGTAGCAAGTATCCTGCCCTCCCCCAACGCGCAACACACCCCTCTGTCATCTTCCCTGAACAGCGGGAGGCAACCACCCGATCCATGGGATGTATGACAGTGGTCAAAGGCGCGAAAGCGGGGCGCCCGCCCGACGTGGCCCCGCTCCGGTCGCTTGTGTTCGTTCGCGCGATCAGGCGATCTCGGTGTCGTCGCCGTCGGGAACGAGCCAATTCACCCCCGTGCCGTCATCATATGGGACAGACAAGGCAGCATCGTCGCCGTCGATCGGCGGCTCGGCACGCTCCAATGACACCAACGGTCCGGCCGTCGGTGCCTGGCTGGCTCCAACCGCGCCGAAGTCAAACGTGTCTGAAGGTTGCACACGGGCGTCTTCGGGCTCGGTAATCGGTTGCGCCTCGACGTTCTGCTGGATCACGTCAATCCCGGCAACGACATCGGCGAGGCTAGCGCTCTTAAACGTCGCCGTGACCGAACCATTGATGAAGATGACATCACTGCCGCTCTGGGAAAAGTCGGACGCGGCGTCGGTCGTTGTGTTGTACCCGAACCCATTCAATTCAACGGTTTCGCCAGCCCGGAAGCCGATGATCGTGTCAGAGCCGGTGTCGCTGGCGAACAGGGCAAACGTGTCGTCGCCGCCATGTCCGATGAGGGTATCATTGCCGCTCCCACCGCGCAGGTAATCCTCTCCGGCACCGCCGAACAGCTCATCGGCGCCATCATCGCCGAACAAACGGTCATTGCCCGCCCCGCCGAAAACATCGTCGTCATTCTCGCCGCCAGCAACATCGTCATTGCCGCCCATGCCCCTGACGATGTCATCGCCGCCAAAACCGAAAACATCGTCGGCGCCGGCACCGCCATTCAGGATGTCATCTCCGTCGCCGCCGTCGAGTTCGTCATCGTCAGCGCCGCCGAATAGCGTGTCATTTCCACTTTCGCCGGAGATCTCGTCTGCGCCGGCGGCTCCCCGCAGAACATCGGCATTGTCGCCACCGAACATGTCGTCATTGCCGGCGCCACCGTTGAGGGTATCGGTGCCTGCCTCTCCGCGCATGATGTCGTCACCAGCGCCGCCATTCAGCGTATCAATCCCCGTACCGCCGTTGAGCGTGTCGATACCGTCACCGCCCAGCAGCGTATCATTGTCGGCCCCACCGCTCAGGGTATCATTGTCGGCCCCGCCGTTCAGCGTGTCATCGCCGTCGCCACCGGTGAGATCATCGATTCCGGTGCCGCCGCGCATGATGTCATTGCCCCCGAGTCCGAACAGGGTGTCATTGTCACCATTGCCAAGCAGCGTATCGGCGCCACCTCCGCCGGTCAGAGTATCGTTTCCGTCTCCACCGAAAAGGGTCGTGGCGAAATCGACGCGGCCGGCGAGATCGTCGTCGAGCTGGGTACCGATGACGTTCTCGATCGAGAGGTAGGTCTGCCCCGTCGCGATTCCGGCAGTGCCAACCATGCCTCCGGTGGCGACCGATCCGGCAACCAGGGTGACGGCAACGGTTTCGGCGGAGAAATCGATCGTGTCGAAACCGACATTTCCGTCAAGCGTGTCGTTGCCGGTCGACGCGATGAAGATGTCGTCGCCGCTGCGGCTGTTGATTGTATCAGCGCCGGCACCGCCATTGATGATATTCACCGCGTTGGTGCCAAGGATCTGGTCATCAAAGTCCGAGCCGACAATGTTTTCGACAGAAACGTAGGTGTCGCCCGTTGCAAACCCGACGGTTCCACCATTGATCATATCCGTGATGATGGCGGCGACTGCCTGGGAATAATCGATCGTGTCGGAACCGCCATCACCGAAATAGCGATCCGCCCCATCCGAGCCGATGAAGCGATCATCGCCGGCCTCGCCATCGAGGCTGTTGATCCCTGCCGTGCCGATGATCGTATCATCGAGGTTGGTGCCAACGGCGTTTTCGAACCCATCCATGCTGACCGTGGTCGTGCCGTTGATGAAGGTTCCGGCCAACAAGTCGACGGTGGCGCCGGCCCCCGTGTCCAGACCCTCGGCGTCGAGCCAGCTGATCGTATCGGACCCAGCTTCGCCGAAGTAGGTGTTTCCGTTTGCGATATCGCTGTTGACGTTGATCCGGTCGGCCCCGTCACCGAGGAAGATCTCGCGGGCGGCAGTCGTACCCTGATTTTCGGAGACAACGTCATCGCCGGTCCAGCCATAGAACTTGTCGGATTCGGTCAGGATGCCGGTATTGTTTCCGACTGTGCCGATCTGCCAGAGCACGCCGCCATAATCAGTGACATTGGACCCGTCCCTGACGTCGAAGATTTCGGTTTCGACAGTGCCGGTTCCGTCGGCCCAGCTGAGCTGGAAGCGGCCATCCTTGAGCTGCACCCCCGTCAGTCCGGTGGTGTTTGCATCTGCATCGACGGTGATGGTGGCCGTAGAGACGACATTGCCCTGGTCGTCATAGCGGCGGGCCTCGACGCCCGAAGGCCCCTCATAGGCCACCGCGATGGTGCCGTCGGCGAGAGCAACGAGGGTTGGCGACACGCCCGATGGGCTTGCGGCGAGGCTGAAAGAGAACGAGCTGCCCAGGACAGCAGCGTCGCTGAAGACGGTACCGCTAACAATGGCGGCGGTTGGCGAAAGCACCTCGGTAACGAGGGCGAAACCGCTGCCAGGCAACGCCTGGATGGACACGTCACCGAGCGTGGCAGACGAGACGAAGCTCTGGGTGCCGACCTGCGTGCCGGTTGGGGCCCAGACCTCTGCGACGCGCGTGCCGCCTGAACTGCCATTGATTGTCCAGGCAAGCGCGAAATCACCGCTATCGAGACCCGTCACGTCGATATCGGCGATCGAATCGGTCGTTGTTGCCACTGTGAAGGCGGGATCGAATGTGTTGGTGATGGCATTGTAGGCCGCCGCCCTGATCGTTTGCGTTCCGGCGCTATCGTCTTCGACCCAGACCGATACCGTGTCGGGCGATGAGGCAACGCGGGCCGACGATGACAGCGTGAGATCGGCCGTTGCATGGGTGATGATGTCGCTGCCGCCCGATACCGCGAGCGTTGCGACCTGACCGAGTTGGGCAAGGACCGGCGCTCCGCCTGCATCATAACCCAGCTTGGTCACGGTCACGTTGGTGCCGTCGTCACCGACGACCGTCATGCCAAACGTTCCGTCATCATGGGGATAGAGATCGAAGTCCTCCAGCACGATCGAACCGGTGGCCGTGGCCAGGGTCAACTGGCCACCAACAGGTTCACCGATGGGAGAGAAGACCTGGCCGAGCACATTTCCGCTGGCGGCATCGAGCCAGGCGACAACGGTGTTGCCGTTCGTCAGTTGGATGATCGAGGGTTGGGATTGGGCGCCGGTTGCGCCAGCAGCCACTGGAAAGGAGTCGAGCCAGGTTTCAGGCGTTGCAGGCATGGGTGTCTTCCCTCTTCAAAGAACGGTGCGTTTGGTTATCCCGTGCGTTGCAAGGGCCAGCATCCCGGTGAAATGAGGGGGGAGAGGCGCTGCAAATGCGCACGGACCAGCTGCCTGTCGTCCGAAAAATGCCTGACAACCCGCTTGTTTGAGGGGTAACGTCCCCGCGATATTTCAACCAGACACGGTAGCTCAGGGGCCGGATCGACCGGTGGGGTTTCGAAGACCGGCGCGGGGCGTAACCGATGACGGCGGTAACTATGACCAAGATGCATCCAGAGCTCCTGCGATCGATTGCGGTGGTGGAAGACGACGCGGCCATCTGCGCCGATTTTGTAAGCCTCGTTGAAACCGAGCCCTGTTTCCGGTTGGCCGGTGCTGCGGGCACGCTGTCCGAAGCAGCCCGGTTTGTGGACGACCCGCCGGAAATCGTCCTGATCGACCTGATGTTGCCAGACGGGTCCGCCTTCGACCTGATTTCAGCGCTGAGCGAGACCGGGCGCAGCAAGATCATCGTGATAAGCGTCCTGGGGGACGAGCGAGCCGTGGTTTCGGCATTCCGCGCCGGTGCCCATGGCTACCTGATGAAGGGGGCGACCGGGTTTGAACTGCGGGACGCGATTTATCAAACCCTGTCGGGCAATGCACCGATCAGCCCCTCCATCGCGCGGTTCCTGATCAAGGAGTTTCGCGAACTGCCCGGGACCGATGCCGAGCCGGCCGAGCCGCTCTTGACCCTATCGAAGCGCGAACGCGAGGTGCTCCAGTGCCTGGCGGTGGGCTCCACGGACAAGGAAACCGCGCGGACATTGGGCGTTTCGCCTTACACGGTGGCCGATCACTTGCGGTCGGTGTTCAGAAAGCTGCAGGTAAAGACCCGGGCTGCCGCCGTGGCGCGGGCGATCGATTCCGGTGAGGTGCAACTTGGGGCGCCGCCGGCTACGCCGACGCAAACAGATCGGCCGTCGCAATGATGACCCGCAACGGTCTCATGGGCGCAACTTTCACCGTTTTTGCTGGCCTGTTCGTGGCCTGGGCCCTTCTCGCGATTGCCGAGACATTGTCCCGTCCGCCTTACCTCGACGCGGCGCCGACGGCTGAAGTTTACGTTACTGGCCCGGAAGATAGCTTTGAAACCATGCAGCCCGGAGACGGATACCGGGTCGACGTGCCCCTTTTCCCTACCGGCGGCGCGTATGTGAAAGAAGAGCCGCGCGCAACGCAAGGCTCTATCATGGTCAAGCGCTTCGTCCTGGATGCTGACGATATGGACAGGGACCTTGCAGCCCATTTGACGCTCTCGCGGCGCGTGGTGCGGGTCAATCTCAACGGAACGGAACTCTACACGGCGGCTTCGAATCGGTCGTGGTCCGGCAATTCTGGGTTTTATACCGATGCTTACAGCCTTCCCAGGGATCTCCTGACAGTCGGGGAGAACACGCTGGTTTTCAGTTCCAATGTGGCTGGTCGCCTGGTCTATCCGATTACCACGATCGACGATGCCGGCCCGATCATGCGTTCGGTCTGGTGGTCACGTTTCTTCGGCGGCCTCGGGGTCGGGATGGCGGCGGCACTGCTCGCCTTCGTTGCGATCCTGTTCGGCGCCCTCGCATGGGAACGGCGAGACCGGGCGCAAGTCGCTGCGGTCGCGGTCCTCGCCCTTGTCTGGCTTTTCTACAACCTGAACACGATGGGGTGGCCGCGCCTGTGGTCGCCCTGGCACACGGTCTTCGGCTACGTGACGGCGTTTCTCGTGATCGGCGGCCTCGCCACCTACACGGTTTGGCGCCTGAAGGCTCCGGCCCTGATCTCAAGGAGCGTCCCATTGCTCACCTTGCTGGCGTGCTTGGTGCCTCTGCTCGCCGCCACCGCTGGACCGCGTGCCGTTTTCGACTGGTCATGGCCGATCGAGGTGTGGTCGAAGATGGTCCTGGCCCCCCTCCTGATTGGTGCCCTGTTCTATCTGCAAGCCAGCCGTCCTGGCGATTCAAGCCGGGTCGAAACAGCTGCAGTGACGGCCTGCCTGTTGGCGATGTTTCTTGACGGGGTGGATGACCGGTTCGGCACCACCGTGCCATTTCTCAGTCACTTGCCATTGGGCAACTACGCACTGCCCTGGTTCGGCGCCGTCTTCGCGCTCGGCCTGTCCGCAGCCATTGCGACCCAAGCTACCCGCGCGCGGCGCATTGCGCTTGACCATAACGATATTCTCGAAAGCCGCCTCGATCAGCAGCAGAAGCAATTACAAACCCTTTTTCAACGCGAGAAGGCGGTGGAGCGAGAGCGCGTCCTGAACGATGAGCGCCAGCGCCTCATGCGGGACATGCATGATGGGATTGGAGGGCATCTCGTATCCCTGATGGTGCAAGCGCGGTCTGGAGGGGCTAAGCCCGATGCATTGGCCAGATCGCTCCAGCGGGTGCTGGACGACCTGCGTCTCATTGTGGACAGTCTGGACACCGCCGGCGACAGCCTGGGCTTTGCGCTCGGCGCCTTCCGGAACCGATTGGAACCCAAATTGAAGGAGGCCGGGGTCCGCCTGAATTGGGAAATCACGCCAGAGGCTGCCGCGGTTGAACTTCCCCCCGACACGGTCCTCCAGGTGCTTCGCATTGTGCAGGAGGTGTTTTCCAATGCGCTGCAACACTCCGGCGCCGACGTGATTACCCTGTCACTCACGGAGGCAGAAGTCGGTGGAGCCCTCCGCTTGATGGTTGAGGATAACGGACGGGGCTTTGCCGAGTCCCAGATCGTCGCCGGAAAGGGGTTGACCTCCATGCGCCAACGCGCGGCCCGCATCAGGGCCAGTCTCGTTGTCGAACCGGGCACAGGCGGCGGAACGTCCGTCACGCTATCGCTGCCGCGTCCGGAACTGGTGCGCTTTCCGGGGCTTGAGGCGGCGGATGTTTAGGCCGGTCGGCCCCGTTACCGCTGGGGCCGACCGCCGGGGCTGTAGTCCTCGATGAGGGTGAAAAGGTAGCCGGCGAAGAAGGTCATCACCGCAAAGCTGACACTGTTCGCCGCGGCAAGGAGACCTAGGGCGAGGGACGGTGTCGCCGTTATGAAGGCATGCAAACAGAAGGCGAGCAGCGGGGCAGCGACGGCCCCACCTGCGAGCACGCCGCGCCAGCCCTTGTAGAACCAGATCATGCGATCGGTTCGCCCAGATGGAACCGGTTTCAAGGCCAGGGAGGCGGCCTCATCAGCGTCAACGGCGGCGAGAACGCGTTTGCGATAGTCTTCATTCAATTGCCCGGCGAGGGGTTGGACGGCGGGCGCGGCCGACCTCGCTGCTGCACCAGCAAGGGCAGAGCGGAACCGGTCACGCTCCCGGTCGAGGGCCCGATGCTTGAAGGCAAACGCCCGGGCGGTTTCGCCATCGGACCTGACCCGAGCGGGGTTTGCGACCGCATCGGTGATGGCCGAACCTAATGCCTGCGGGCCCTGTGCGGAAGCGCGTACCCCAAGACCCTTTGCTTCGAGCCAGGCAATGGTGTGAATATCGGACGGGCCGTAGACCAATGGCGGTGCTCCGCTGGCGAGGCACTCCACCGTCTTGTTCGCCATCGAGTAGCGCGTGTAGCCTATGGTCTCTTGATCGAAATTGTAGACAACCGCCGTAAGATCGGCGTCGCACAACCATTCGCGATAGGTCGCCGGATCCATATCCTGGGTTGTGAGGCGGGTTCGCCTGAAATGGCTGAACCGGTCACCGAACAGCCGCTTCCAATGGGCCCGCGTATTGATCTCGAATTTGACAGGCCGGTCCAGCGACAGCGTCTCAACCGCGTCGGCGATGTCGATGAGGCTCTGCAAGGTCATCTTTGCGGACAACCCGCCGCTGTAGCGGATGCGGAAAGGTGTCGTACTGGCGCTTGCCACCGGTTTTCGCGTTGGCCAGTCGCCGGGATCGACCGCGTTCGAAACAGCGATGAATGGCTTGCCGTAACGGGTTTCGAAGGCGTCGGCCATGGCACCGCTGATCGCCACATGGAGGCTGGCCTTGTCCAGAGCGCGCCGGAAAGCCGGCTCAAGCCGCGCCCATTGGTCGGGGTCGGTACTTGCCAGATGGGTTGGCCAGTCATCCACGATCCAGAGCGCGAGCGGGGTCTCCATGCCGTTTGCGAGATCGAAGGCGACATCGTTGAAGGCGTCCCGGTCTGGAATGGGACGGAAGAGGATGAGTTCGGGCCCGAAGTCGTTTGCCAACTGGCCGAGGATGTCAGGCGTGAAGGCTGCGGTGGTGCTGGCGCCCGGAGAAATGGCCCCTCCCCGGGCTTCAAGCCGGTGCTTGTTCTGGGCGATATGCAGGAGGTGGTCATCGGGCCAGGCGCCGAACAGGGTGGATTTGAGCTCCCCGGTTGCTGTCATCCGTCCGGGCGGGACAGCATCGAGCAGCAATAGGCGAGGAAAGCGGGAGGCAGCCGTTTCGGCAGCGGAGGTCCGTGCCGATGCGGCTGCTTCAGTGCGGCAATCGAGGGCCTCCACCCCATTGACCTGCGCCATGGCACTGGGGGCGATTGCGGCTGGAAAGATGCGGTTGAAGGCCCTGCGTTCAAACACCTCCAGGGCCCCGCCGACTGTTGCATTGTAGATCGGGCGCCCCAGCCGGTCGGCAACCACTCGCGCTTCGCCATAGGCCTCCAGCATCTTGTCCACCTGGGGATCGTGCCAACGCATGCCTTTGCCAAAATAGTCGGGGTGAAAGTGATTCGGGTCTTCGGAGTCCATATCGAGGATCGCCGTGGCGCCCTGGGTATCGTCGACCAGCACATCCTTCGGGATATCGTAGCTTGCGTCGACGCCGATCAGGTAGAGTTCCTGGAAACCCAGATAGTGGGCGAGTTGCATGCAGGTGAACGTCACGGTGCAGCCGGTGTAAGTGACCTCCGATGCGTCGGTGGAGAAATCGAACGCTTCGGGAAAGCGCTTGCGGGCACGATGGTTGAAGAAGATCGTGTCAGTGCCGGGTTCCAGGCAATAGGCGAGATAGGCGGGAAACAGCTTGACCGGGCCGGTCAGGGCATTGATCGCGGCAGCCCTGTCTTCCGCCACCAGGTGATCCTCGACCACATAATAAGTCGGCGTCCAGTCAAGTTCATCCATCTTCAAGAAGAACCCGTTCACGCAGAAAGTGACCTCATCCTTCAACTGGCTGAGGTCAGTCTGGTTTAGGCTTGGTCCATTGCCGATGATGAAGGCCCGGCGTTGGCCGGCGTGTTTGCGCCGGAGGGCCTTGAGCTGGCTGGCATAGACCGTTTTCAGCGCGTGATTGTGAATGCGGGCAACCTGCTCCATGCCGCTCGCTCGCTGCTCAAGCGGGACCCGGTCTGTGGGCAGGTAGATCGGCGCGCGGAACGGTACCTGGGCGAGCGCTGCCTGGTAGCGGGCTTCCAACGTGTCCGCCGATTGCAGACCTTCGATCGGGCCAGCACTATCGGCCATGTTGCAACGTTCCTCCCATGGCACCGGTCCGTCCCGGCATGGCGCACTCCAGATGCATCAGGGCCACTATTCCGCCGGCGTGCCGGGTGCGGCGTGCATGGCAGCGCCGTTCGCATTGCACCGGGGCCAGTATGCCTTGTTGAAGACGTTCAGCGAACCGCCAACGGTCGCATCGACGACCTGCCTGCCATTGGCCTCGAAGACCCTGCGCGCCTGGGAATAGGCTGCCTCGGAGTTTTCGAGGTCGGGGAGCTGCCACGTCTGACCGGCTGGGAAGTAATCGGGCATAAAATGGTTCTGGTCGGCCTCCAGCCGCACGGACGTGGCATGGGGGCCAAGTTGTTGTTCGTGGTTTTCAAGGCGGTAGCTATGGTCGATCCCCAGAAGGGTCACCTCATGCCAGCCCAGCCAGTAGGCGAGCTGCAACGCCACATAGGTCACCGTGGAGCCGGTGTAGACCCGGTCGGCCAGCGACTGGGAGAACCGCGTGCCATCGAAGGTTCGCAAGTATGTGATTTCGGCGTCCGGGCTGAAATACTGACGACCGCCCCAACTGGCCAAAACCGGCACGCCCGCGGTCTCGATCTCGGGCGCCGACTGCTCGAGCATCATGAGATTGACGCAGACCAACCGGTCAGGACGAAAGTCCAGCGCATCAAAACCATAGAACAAGCGGTTGAGACCAATCGTCGGGCGATCGCCAATGGCGGAGAGGTCGGTTTCGCGAAGGCTGCGCCCGGTCCCAACGATAACGCCGGACGCGCCGGCTTCGGCGTTATGGAGGTCAACCAGATTGGCCCGGCTTCGCACGGCTCGGGGATCCATGAGCCATTGGGGATCACGGGCCGCACGATAGGTGCGGGTCGCAAGCAAGCGGTCCAATCCCAAGGGACGAAGGAGCCGTTCGGCTCGGCTGACGGTCAAACCCGACCTCCCTGGTACGCCACACATCTTCTGGCGTGACATTAGCCGCCGGGGCGACTCTGCGAAAGGGCGAGGCGCATTACTGATCGCCCATTCCGCAGTCGCCATTCAGGCGCATTCAGTCCTTGTTCCAATCGGACTCCAAGAACCATTCATAGGTGCTAGCGATTCCATCACGCAGTCCAATCCTGGGCGCCCAGCCGAGCGCCCGCAGCTTGTCGGCCGCCATCAGCTTGCGCGGGGTTCCATCGGGTTTGGATCGATCGTGGCGGAGATCGCCATCAAGCCCGACAACGTCCATCACCGTTTCGGCGAGTGTCTTGATCGTGACATCGTCACCCGATCCGACATTGATGTGCTCGGCGTCCGAATAGTGTTTGAGGATGTGGATCAAGGCGTCGGCCAGGTCATCCACATGCAGGAATTCCCGGCGGGGCGTGCCGGTGCCCCAGATTTCCAGACCGTCTTCGCCAGCGAGCTTGGCCGCATGGGCCTTTCGAATGAGCGCTGGCAGGACGTGTGACGTCTGCAGGTCGAAATTGTCGTTGGGCCCGTAGAGGTTCGTCGGCATGGCGGAGATGAAGTCGAGGCCGTGCTGTTTCCGGAAGGCCTCGCAAAGCTTGATTCCGGCTATTTTCGCGATGGCATACCACTCATTGGTGGGCTCAAGCGTACCCGTCAGCAGCGCACTTTCCCGAATCGGCTGGTCTGCAAACTTGGGATAAATACAGGAAGAGCCCAGGAACATCAGTTTCTGGACGCCGGTCTCTGCGGCCTGGCGAATGATGTTCGCCTCGATCATGAGGTTGTCGTAGAGAAAATCAGCCGGGTAGATGTCATTGGCAAGAATGCCGCCCACCTTGGCCGCGGCGACAATCACCGCGTCGGGTCTGGCCTCGTCCATGAAGCCCGCGACCTGGTCCTGGTCCATGAGATCCACGACGTCGCGGCCGGCCGTGATGATCTCGGCGCACCCTTCCTGGCCGAGCCGCCGGACACAGGCCGAGCCAACCATACCGCGGTGACCGGCGACCCAAATGCGTTTGCCGCGAAGGTCATAGGGCTGGCCCCGGTCATGGCCAGCCGAAACGGTTGGCGCGTTACTCATGGCGGTTCTTGCGGCCATGTTCGTCCTTCACCTTGGCGATATCTTCCTTCACCATTTCCTTCACAAGGTCAGGGAACGGCGTGGTGAAAGTCCATCCCAGCTTCTCCTTCGCCTTGGCGGGGTTGGCGAGCAGTTGATCGACTTCGGCGGGACGGAAATAGCGAGGGTCAACCCGGACGAGCACCCGGCCCGTATCGGGATCGATGCCGATCTCATCGGTGCCAGCGCCCTCCCACCGGATCGACTTTCCGGTTTCGGCGAACGCAAGCTCCACGAACTCCCGCACCGAATGCATCTCTCCGGTGCCGAGCACGAAGTCGTCGGGCGCGCTGTGCTGGAGTATCCGCCACATGCCCTCGACATAATCCCTGGCATGGCCCCAGTCGCGCAGCGCATCCAAATTACCCAGATAGAGGGTGTCCTGGTAGCCATGGTGGATCGCAGCCACCGCCCGGGTGATCTTGCGGGTAACAAAGGTTTCCCCCCGCATCGGGCTTTCATGGTTGAACAGGATCCCGTTGGACGCAAACATGCCGTAGGATTCCCGGTAGTTGACGGTGATCCAGTACCCATAGAGCTTTGCAGCGCCGTATGGCGAACGCGGGTAGAATGGCGTGGTCTCGCTCTGCGGCACTTCCTGGACGAGGCCGTAGAGCTCGGACGTGGAGGCCTGGTAGAATTTCGTTTTCTTTTCCAGTCCCAGGATACGGATCGCCTCAAGCAGGCGAAGGGTTCCGACCGCATCGGACTGGGCGGTGTATTCAGGCGTGTCGAAACTCACCTGAACGTGGCTCTGGGCGCCCAGATTGTAGATCTCATCGGGCTGGATCTGCTGGACAAGCCGAATGAGGTTGGTGGAGTCCGTCAAATCGCCATAGTGCAGGTAGAACTGCGTGTCTTCAAGGTGAGGGTCCTGGTAGATCCCGTCGACTCGCTCGGTGTTGAAACTGGACGACCGCCGCTTCACGCCATGGACTTCATAGCCTTTTTCGAGCAGCAGCCGGCTGAGATAGGCCCCGTCCTGACCGGTCACCCCAGTGATCATTGCCTTCTTGGACATGGTCAAACCTACCTCATCAAATCACTACGCGCACCGCGCGATCACAGCGCCGCCTAGTCAAAGCGGCAGCAGAAATCAACCAAGACGCAGGGCTGCTAGCGGGTCTAAACTGTTCATAAGTGGTCCATGCAAGGGGTCAGACATGTATCTGGCCAACGCGCCCCAACTGGTGAACTTTGTGGCCAATTTTACACCAACTGACGAAAAGTTAGGGAAACGCGCACCCCGCGCATAGGAGGTCGATTGCAAATCTGCTACCCAGCGGTCGTGTTCGAGTCGTTCTGCAAGTCAGTCAAAGACCCGAACAGCCGGAGAGGTGTGTTCGATGGTAGACGTTAGTATCGTATTCAGGGCGCTCAACGAAGAGCGGTGGTTCGATCAAGCCCTTAGCGCCGTTGAAGCCCAAGACACCGCTGGCCTTTCAACCGAGATCATACTCGTTGATTCGGGCTCGACCGATGAAACGATCCCGATCGCGCACCGACATGGCTGCAAGGTCGTGCATATTGACAAGTCTGAATTCACCTTCGGTCGATCCTTGAACCGCGGCTGCCAGGCAGCGTCCGGGCGGTTCCTGGTTTTCGTTTCGGCCCATTGCATCCCGGAGGGAACCCAGTGGCTCACCCGGTTGATCGCGCCACTCTTGGACGGCCAGGCGGCCTACACCTATGGCCGGCAGGTGGGCCATGCCTGTTCGAATTTTTCTGAAACGCGCCTGTTTGCAAAGTATTTTCCCGAGTTCGATCGGTGTCCGCAGGAAGGCTTCTTCTGCAATAACGCCAACTCGGCGATCTGTACGGACGTCTGGCGCAAGTACAAGTTCGACGAGGAGTGCACTGGCCTGGAGGATATGGTGCTTGCGAAACAGCTGGTCGCGGACGGGCTCAAGATCGGCTACGTGGCGAGCGCCCCGGTGGTGCATATCCATGAAGAGACGCTGGCCGAGACTCGCAACCGCTACTACCGCGAGGCCCTGACGCTTCGGGAGATCATGCCTGAAGTGCACGTCACGCGCCTGGACGCTGTGCGGTACTTTTTCGCCGGCGCGGGGTTTGATCTGCTGGCGGCGGCAAAACGTGGCCTTTTCTTCCGCAAGTTCAGGGAGATCGTCGGGTTTCGCTTCATGCAGTATGTCGGCACGTACAAGGGTCACAACGAGCATCGCCGTTTGTCCCGGGCACAGAAGGAGGCATACTTTTATCCCAAGGCGCCGGCCGAGCACCGCGACTTGCCCGAACCTGCACTCTTGAGAACGCCGCAACGGGACACCGTGTAGGTTTCTTGTCGTGACGGCCCAGCGCAGTTTCAGCGATCCCCTTCTTGCCTCGGATCAACGGTTCGACTAGCGGCTTGTTCGCGTTCCAAGCCAGCTGCCTGGCACATCTTCATCCATCCCAAGCCTGGAGCATATCGACCATGCCAGACGTCACCCATCGCCTGGTCGCCCTGTTGCCGATGAAGGCCAACAGCGTCCGGGTCGCGTCGAAGAATTTCCGCGAGATTGCGGGAAAGCCGCTCTACAGATGGATCCTGGACACCCTGCTGTCGATGGACGCGATCGAGAAGGTTGTGATCAACACCGATGCGCGCGCGTTGCTTGATGAAACAGGGTTGGTCGACGGTGATGCGGACGGCCGGATCATGGTGCGCGATCGCAAGCCGGAAATCTGCGGCGATTTCGTTTCGATGAACCTTGTACTGGCCGACGATATCGCGGCGGTTGGGTCAGAATCTTATTTCATGACCCACACGACCAATCCTTTGCTCTCGATGGGCACGATTGCCCGGATGTACGACCGCTACCAGGCCGGATTAGCCGACGGTATCGCCGATAGCGTGTTTTCGGTGACCCGGCACCAGACCCGGTTCTACCAACCCGATGGCTCGCCCATCAATCATGACCCGGCAAACCTCATCCGCACGCAGGACCTTCCCCCTTACCTGGAGGAGAATTCGGTCGGTTACGTCTTCAACCGCGAGAGTTTTGCCGCCACCGGTGCCCGGATTGGGCGGAAACCCGTTCTGTTCGAAACACCCCCGCTTGAGTCGGTGGATATTGACGAGCCAGAGGACTGGTTCATGGCGGAATCGCTGCTCATGCGCGTCGCGAACGGCGATGAACTGCCGGGGACCGGTGGGGCAACGCGCCCATGAAGGTACTTGTGACTTGCCCGCCCATGCTGGGGTTGTTCGACGAGTTTCGCAGCGACTTCGAGGCTGCCGGACTGGAGGGTATTCCAGCGGCGGTGACACAGGTGATGACCGAGGACGAACTTGTCTCGGTCCTGCCCGGCCATGATGGCTGGATCATTGGCGACGACCCGGCCTCACGCCGGGTGTTCGAGGCAGGGAAGTCTGGACGGCTGAAAGCGGCGGTGAAGTGGGGCGTCGGCACCGACAATGTGGATTTCGGCGCCTGCGGGGAGCTGGGTATTCCAGTGACCAACACGCCGGGCGTCTTCGGACGAGAGGTGGCCGATGTTGCCATGTGTTACGTCCTCGGCCTGGCGCGACATACATTCGAAATCGACCGCGGTATTCGCAACGACATGGCGTGGCCCAAGCCGGCAGGCATATCGCTCTGGGACAAGACCGCCGCCGTTATCGGGTTTGGCGATATCGGACGGGCGACCGCAAGGCGACTGCTGGCAGCAGACCTGAAAGTCATCGCCTATGATCCGTTCTTCCAACCCGCCGGCGGACTGGACGTGGAAGCTGCCGCGTGGCCGGAGCGGCTGGGCGAAGCCGATTTCCTGATCTTCACGTGCCCGCTGACGCCTGAAACCCAGCATATGTTCAACGCCGAAATCCTAGACCGGCTCAAGCCCGGCGTGAGGGTGGTGAACGTCTCGCGAGGACCGGTGATCGAGGAGGCAGCCCTCGTCTCGGGGCTCGCAAGCGGTTTGGTTCACTCGGCGGCCCTCGACGTGTTCGAGGACGAACCGCTGGCGTCCGACAATCCCCTTCGCCGGTTCCCGAACACGATCTTCGGGTCCCACAATGGCTCCAACACGGTCGATGCCGTTCGCCATGTCAGCCGGCTCGCGATCAGCAAGATCGCCGGATTTCTGTCAGCGCCTCAGGACACCTGAGCGGCGCGGAACGCCCGGAAACACCGGCCAGCTTCCATGCGAACCATGCGGCGGGTGCGGGCCTCATGGCGCTTGGCACAGGCCCATGCATACCAGAAATCGCGCATATTTCGGGGCGTGCCGACATCGCCAAAGGCTGTGATCACGACCAGGCCCATCCGATCCAGAAACCGAAGAAAGCCGCCGCGGGTATAACCGCCGATTTCCGGCGCATGGCGCCCATTCTCGAACAGGATCAGAGGTTTGTCCCGCCTTAACAGATCCCTTGCGCCTTTCAGGGAATTGAACTCCCCCCCTTCGAGGTCGAGCTTGATGAAGCCGCAGCGCCCCTCCAGGCCGGCGACAGACTGGTCGAGCGTGGTGGCTGGAACCTCCAACGGATCGAGATAATGGGTATCGCGGTTCCGGCGCAGGATGGGATTGATACCGCTCCGGCCGGGGTGATTGGTAGAGACGTGAAATGTCACAGTGTCACGACCGGGGTCGTCCTGGATGGCCGCCTTGATGAGACGGATTTTCGCCCGGTTGGGATCGGAGGCGATCCGTTTCACAAGGACCGCGTGGGCCTCTTCACCCGGCTCGAAGGCCAGCACGGTTTCGACCGGTGCCAGCGTTGCCAGCGGCAGCGTGTGGAGCCCCTTGTGAGCGCCACCATCGACCACATACCCTGGCGCCCAGTTGACCGAATCCCGGCGGTAGACTGCTTCGATCACATGCTCATAGTTCACCGTGCGAGCCCGGCACGCTGCGGTGAACGCGCCGCGGAAGGACTGTTCCGCGCGATCGTTTGGGTCATACATGACAGATGCTCCGCACTCGACTGGGGGCCTGGCCGGAGCTGCGAGTGGCCGGCCGGGGGGTATCGGGTAGCACCTTGCCCGTCGCCCCCGCAATCGCCGGTCTCGGCTTTCATTCAGGACGTTGCATGTCCTACTTGATCGGTACGATAGCGGCGGTGGCATCGGCAACGGCCTTGCGCAGGGCCGCCGGGAGGAGGGGCTGAATGGTGTTGTCGATCTCGGGATCGAACGCCCAGAGATAGCGCGCGGCGACGGGACCGGCAGCCTTTCCAATCGGTTCGCCCCAACCGTCCAGCCCCTTGAGACCGAGACTTTGGACCAGTTCGGCCAGCTCTCCGGGCCAGGTCTCGGAAGGATCAACATCGGCGACACCCGTGTCGATGAGCATCAGCGGCCTGGCCCGGCGGATCACGTCCGACGCGCCAAGGATTGCAGCGGGATCGTCCTCTTCCACGGTGAGCATGATGAAGCGGCATGTTCGGCCGGTGTCCGCATCGATCACATCGTCGACCCGTTCGGTGTGGGGTGTCCCCGCAAGCATGGAGGCGTGGCGGATCTCAAGCGGAAGGTCCGCGTAATCAGCTGCCACCTGGGCCTTCAGGGAGTCGATCCGTTTGGCATTTTCCTCGAACAGCACTGTTTTCGAGAGGGCGGGCAAGCCGACAAGGTCCAGAGCCAGATCCCCCGCCCCATCACCGGCGCAAATGGCCATTCCCGGCTGCCATCCTGTCGCGAGGCGGCGGCAGATCGATTGGGCCACCGCGGGATAGGCCACGATGTTCTGCGCCCAAAGGGCCGTGAACCGTTTCCTGAAACGCTCGTCCAATGCCATGGGACACCCCGTATTGCCGCCCAGCGCCATCTCTGTCCGCCGTATGACCTGCGGACTTATCATGGGCCAAACATGTGGCGCAATTCCGGTCTGCCGGACCGCGGTGTTTGCCGGTGAATTTCAGGCTTTGGGTGTTTCGCTAAGGAGTTGCCAGTTTGGTGGGATCATTGTCTAACCGCATTCGCTCGAAGAGGGACACAAACGACGCCATGATGCCCAAACCCCGCGCTGATATCGCCCCAAACACGCTTGATTTTGAGATCCTTCCGCTGGTGAAGCCCACCGGCTTTCGCGAGTATGATGCCCGCTGGTGGTTCAACGGGATTGGCCACGAAAAGGCGCCAGAGCTGAACCTAGAGGGTGTAAAGGCCCTTGGTCTTGGGATGGCGACCATTTTCCACGAACTGGGCGTCGAACCCAAGATCGTTGTCGGTCATGACTTCCGGTCAATTTCCGGCGGCATCAAGAATGCGCTGACCCTGGGACTGGTCCAGGGCGGCTGCACCGTCCTTGATGTGGGCCTGGCGTTGAGCCCCATGGTTTACTGGTCCCAGTTCGAACTGGACGCGCCCTGCTGCGGCATGGTGACAGCCAGTCACAACGAAAATGGCTGGACCGGGGTCAAGATGGGCGCAAACAAGCCGCTCACCTTCGGGCCCGACGAAATGGGCCGATTGAAAGAGATCGTGCTGAACGCGGAATTCGAGCCCCGGGACGGCGGTAGCCACCACCGGGTCGATGGCATGATCGACCGGTATATCGAAAGCGTTGCCGAAGGCGTGGCAATCAAGCGGCCATTGAAGGTGATCGCTGCCTGCGGGAACGGGACAGCCGGCGTCTTCGCCCCGAAGGCCCTGCGTGCTATGGGCGTCGAGGTGATCGAGATGGATTGCGACCTCGATTGGACGTTCCCGAAATACAACCCCAACCCCGAAGACAGCGAAATGCTGCACGCCATGGCCGCAGCGGTGAAGGAGCAGGGCGCGGACCTGGCACTCGGGTTTGATGGCGATGGCGACCGCTGCGGTGTGGTCGATAATACCGGGGAGGAGATCTTCGCAGACAAGATCGGCCTGATGCTGGCCCGTGATCTTTCGCGGCAATATCCGGGTGCCAAATTCGTGGTCGATGTGAAATCGACCGGTCTGTACAAGACCGATCCCGTCCTCGCCGAAAACGGCTCGACGGTGGATTACTTCAAGACCGGTCATTCATATATCAAGCGGCGGACAACGGACCTCGACGCCTTGGCGGGGTTCGAAAAGTCCGGGCACTTCTTCTTCCGCCAACCCATCGGGCTCGGCTATGACTGCGGATTGACCGCAGCGAAGGCCATCCTGGAAATGCTCGACCGCAGCCCCGGAAAAACCATGGCTGACCTCAAGGGCGAGCTGGGCGTGGCGTACACGTCCTTGACCATGAGCCCCCATTGCGGAGACGAGGTGAAGTATGGCGTCATCGACCGGGTGGTGGCCGAGTACCAGGCGTTGGCGGGTGGCGAGATTCTGGGCCGCAAGATTGCCGATGTGAACACAGTGAACGGCGTGCGGGTGACCTTGGACGATGGCTCCTGGGTTCTGGTGCGGGCCTCCTCGAACAAACCCGAGCTGGTGGTCGTGGTCGAAAGCATGACCAGCGAGGACGACATGCGCGCGCTGTTCCGGGAGGAAGTGAAGCCCCGGCTGGCCAAATACAGCGAAATCGGCGCCTACAACCAGGAAATCTAGGTTTGGCAAGCGCCGCCTATCCTGATCTGGACGGCACTGGCGTGTTCATCACCGGCGGCGCCACGGGGATCGGGGCCGCCATGGTGGAGGCCTTCATGGGCCAGGGCAGCCGGGTGGTCTTCAACGATATCAACGCGGCATCGGGGGAAGCACTGGCCGGCCGTCTGGGCCCGACATGCCATTTCCTTCACGCTGATGCCGCCGACCCGAGCGCGCTCCAGGCCAGTGTGCGGGAGGGCGAGCACCTCACCGGCGGCTTGCAGGTCCTCATCAACAATGTCGCCAATGACCAGCGTGAGGATGCCGCCGACCTCACACCCGATGGCTGGCGCAAGAACCTCTCGATCAATCTTGATCCCGTGATCTTCGCAAGCCAGGCAGCCTTGCCGGCGATGGCCAAGCGCGCCAAAGGCAGCGTGATTAACTTCAGCTCGCTCAATGCCCTGATCGGGCCAGCCGACCTGCCGACCTACACAGCGGCCAAGGCCGGCATTCTCGGGCTGACCAAGTCGCTCGCGCGCCGGTATGGCAGGGATGGCATCCGGGTGAACGCGATTGTCCCGGGCTGGGTGTCCACGGAGAAACAGCGCCAGCTATGGCTGACGCCCGAAGCGGAGGCTCAATGGAAGGCGCTGTGTTGCCTGACCGATGACCTCCTGCCGGAGGACGTGGCCAACCTCGCCCTGTTCCTGGCAAGCGACGCGTCCCGGATGATCACAGGCCAAGCGCATATCATCGATGGCGGGCGAACATGAGCACCAGCGAGACTATCCGGGCAGACCTGATCGCAACCGTTCCGTGCCAGTGCCAGCTCGGGGAGGGCGTCCTCTGGGATGCCCGGCTAGGCCAATTCTTGTGGACCGATATTCAGGGCAAGGCACTTCACAGCTACTGTCTGAAGAACGGAGATCATCGGGTCGTCCGGGTGCCCCATCGCCTCGCATCGTTCGCGCTGACCCACGATCCCGGGGTGTTGCTAGCGGCATTTGATCAGTGTTTGGGAAGTCTTGATCGGGAAACCGGCAAGGTTCTTTCATACCGTTTCAAGGAACCCATCCTTACGCCGGGCACGCGCTTCAACGATGGAAAAGTCGGACCCCACGGTCGTTTCTGGGTTGGCACGATGGTTGAAGATGCGGAGAAAGCCGGCGGCCGAGACGCCGGTATTCTCTACCGGCTGATTGCGAACGGCGTCCTCTCGCCGGAAAGGCGCGGGATCTCGATTTCGAATGGTCTCGCCTGGGCGCCCGACCTCATACATTTCTATTTCGCGGACAGTCCGAAACAACAGATCTGGCGGTTTGAGCAGAGCCAATACATCTGGACGATCGCGAGCGAGGCGCCCTTCGCAACCATCTCCGGGGACGGCTATCCAGACGGCGCGACAACGTCCACCGACGGTCGCTATTGGTCCGCGCTGTGGGGCGCCGGCGAAGTCCGGGTGTTCGATCCGGACGGCACGGTTGCCGGGCAGGTGACCGTCCCGGCCAGGCAACCGAGTTGTTGCGCCTTCGGGGGGGATGACTACTCGATCCTCGCCGTGACGTCGGCCCGGGAAGGACTGTCCGACACGGACCTTGCGGAATATACCGAGGCGGGAAACCTGTTCCTTTACCAGACCAATGCGAAAGGCTTTCGATCATTCCGATTCGGTGAGAAGGCGATCTGAAGCCGGTCCTGGACGCTGCATTGGGGCCGGCACGCGGACCTGAAGCGTTGGTCTTTCGTTTCACTAAGGGCCGACGCTTAACGTCATTGTCTTTGCGCAAGTCTCCGTTCGCAATCGTTCCCCGATCGCTCCGAACTTGCCCGGAAGCGTCGCGTTCTCAAATGGAATCGGCGCGCCGCTTCAAGTCCTTTTCTTTACGCGCTTCCGGACGGCGAACCGGTGCCCACTTCGCCTGGTAGCGCCCTAGGCGGGCACCTCTTCAAAGCTGAGGACACCTGCCGCAGGATTATCCGCAAAGAGCGCATCGACGGCATCGGCACGGAGGGTCTGCACCTTGTTCTGGTTGATATACCCCTTTTCGGTGATCTCGCCCGTGTCTGGCTGGGGCGGTGTATCCTGGAGCAGGACCCGCGCAATGCGGGCGGACGACTTGGGGTGCGCCCTGTTGTGCTTTTCGATCCCGGCACGCACGGCAGCAATGACCTGGGGATGGCTGACGAGTTCGCCGAGCCCGAGCCCTTCGCCCACAAGGCGCTGGCACCAGCCCTCATTCAGGAAGCCGAGAATTGCGATCTGGTCCCGGTTGATGCCGCAGATCACCGCATCGGACAGGGCGCCATCGCAGGCGGAAACAACGTCCACTCGAACGGTGCCTGCCGACACCCAGGTGCCGCTGGCGAGCTTGAACTCCTCGGCGATGCGGCCATCGAAGGCGAGACCCTTGCCCGGATCTGTCTCGTCCACAAAGGTCACCGCATCGCCGAGACAGTAGAAACCCTCCTCGTCGAACGCGGCGGCGGTTTTCTCCGGCATCTTGTAGTAGCCCGGTGTGACCAACGGGCCCCGCACCCGGCATTCGAGCTTTTGACCAACTGGCGCAAGCTTCATTTCGCAACCCGGCAAGGGTAGCCCGATCAGGCCCATCCGGTCATTTGGCCAATGCACGTTGGACGCTGTGGGCGCGGTTTCGGTGGCGCCGTAGCCCGCCGAGAGCGAAATCCGCTCCCCGGTGATGCGGACAGCAACCTGCTGGATCCGCTCATAGAGATCCTGCCCCATGGATGCGCCGCCATAGGCCATCACGAACAGCCGTTTGAAGAACGTTTCAGCCAAGGCGTCATCGCGCTCGAACTCGGTGGCCAGCGCCGCCCAGGCCGCAGGAACTGTCGTGTGCTGGGTGGGAGAGATCTCTCGCATGTTGCGCAGCATTTCCGGTAGGCGGGCGGGGGTTGGCGCACCCCAGTCAATGTAAAGCGCGCCGCCCCAGTCGGTCATGGAGTGAAGGATGGCGTTAGCGCCGTAGGTATGGCTCCAGGGCAGGAAGTTGCACATCACCTGTGGCCTGCCGGACAGCGCTTCCAGCCGGTCCACATCCCAGACGGAACGGATCATCTTCGCGTTTGCGGCAATCTGGCCTTGGAGGTTGATGACCGCTTTCGGCTCGCCCGTTGAGCCTGACGTCATCATGTATTTGGCGACTGTGTCAGGGGTAAGCCGATCATAGGCCAGATCGACGCCGCTGGTCGGTGTGGTGTCGAGGAGGCTTGCCAGGGCATGGCTCTCGCAGCCGCCGGGGGCGTTGCGAGAATAAAGGACCGGTCGATCCTTGGTGCCCATACCGTCGAGGCCGCGCTGGTACTCGACGCCATCCTCGACGTAGATGATTTTCGGTTCGACGAGACGATCGATATAGGTCAGCCGGGCGAAGTCCTCGCTCAACAGGGCATAGGCTGGGGTGACGGGAACGACCGGACTGCCGGCCCACATCGCGGCATACATGACAAGCGCATGGTCTATGGTGTTGCGTGACAGGATCATCACGGGGGCATCCGGGCCTGCACCCCTATCAAGCAAGGCCTGAACCAGCCGCCGCAGTTTCGCCAGCGCTTCGCCGTATGTCAGTGTCTGCCAACCGGGCGTCGCTGGGTCTACCGGGTCACGCTGTGCCAACCAAACCCGTTCCGGACCGGCAGCGGCCCAGTAGACGAGCGGCGCCAGCATGTGTGGATGGGCAGGCCGGAGGGGATGGCCGTTGCGAAGGAGCGTGGACCCGTCCGGCCGGCGTTCCACGTCCAGTTTTTGCGGCAGGTAGGGGACCTCGCGAAACGGTACCTGCGATGTGTCCATGGCCAAGCCCTTCCCTCTCTTGTCGAACGCGGACGGTCGCACAAGCCGCCGCAGAGGTGAAGGGGCAGCCTAGACAGGAACCGCGGGAGCGTGACGAGCGCTCAGGATTCGTTCTGGGCCTGGATCTTGATATAGGCCGGCCCGAGGACGACGAGGAACAGCACGGGCAGGAAGAAGACGATCATTGGAACCGTCAGCTGTGCTGGCAGCGCCGCGGCCTTCTTTTCAGCGGCGGACATCCGCATATCGCGGTTTTCCTTGGCCATGACCCGGAGCGCGTCGCCCATCGGCGTGCCGTAGCGTTCAGCCTGGGCGAGGGCCATACACACCGATTTCACGCCATCATGGCCGGTGCGGTTGGCGAGGTTCTGGTAAGCCTGGGTCCGCTCCGGGAGGTAGGACAGTTCAGCGGTTGTCAGGGTCAGCTCTTCGGCAAGCTCGGGCGATGCCTGGCCGACTTCACTACCCACCTTGGCAAAGGCCAATTCGATCGACATGCCGGACTCGACGCAGATCAGCAGCATGTCGAGACTGTCGGGAAAGGCCCGCATGATGGATTCCTGTCGCTTGCCCGCAGCATTCGAAACGTAGAGGTTCGGCGCATAGAAGCCTGCGCCGGCGCCAAACAGGATGGAACCGTACTTTGCGGCGGGCTCGAACCCATGATCGTTGACGAAAAAGATGTAGAAGAACGCAGCCGCCGCCCCAACAAAGGGCAGGATGGCGCGGCAAAAGTAGAAGACGGCAATCGGGCCTGGGCCGCGGAACCCCGCTTTTGCCAGCTTTTCCTCGACATTGGGGTCTTCAAGCGCCTTGGCGAGATTCAGTTTCTTCGAGACATCCGCCATCATCCCCTTGGACTCGCGGCGAAGCGTCTTCTCTTCGATGCGTTGCCGGCTTTGCTTCCTGAGCTGTTCGCGCCGCGCCGTCACCGATTTCAGGCGGGTCTCCAGCTTATCGCCCTGCATGGCCGGGAGCGCGAGGGTGAGCACCGTCATGAACATCGCAAATGCCGCCAATATCGAGGCGATATTGTTCTGGGTCATGACCTGTTCGGTGAAATCCATCGACCCGGCTCCTAGATCTCGAAGTTGATCATTTTGCGCATGACCGCAATTCCAGCGGCCATGAGACAGGCCCCGACACCAAGGATGAAGTTGCCCGTTGGTGTAATGAACAATTCCATGATGTAATCCGGAGTGGACATGTACACCATGGTGCCTACGGCAAACGGCAGCGAACCGATGATCATGGCTGACGCCTTGGCTTCGGACGACAGGGCCTTGATCTTCTCCCGCATCATCTTCCGGGACCGGATGATATTGGACAGATTGCCGAGTGCCTCGGACAGGTTACCGCCGGCCTTGGACTGGATCAGCAACACGATGACGAAGAAGTTCACTTCGGGCAGCGGGACGCGCTTGTAGAACTTGTTCAGCGCCTGCTCTAGCGTGTTCCCCATCTGGATATTGGAGGACAGGTCGCGGAACTCGGACGAAAGGGGTTCAGGGCTCTCCCGGCCAATGATGCGCAGACATTCATTGAGCGGAAGACCCGATTTGACACCCCGGACGATGATGTCGATGCCATCGGCGAACTGGTTCGTCATCTTGTTCGCGCGACGACCAATCAGAAAGCCGAGAATCCATCGCGGCAACCCTACGCCGGCTGCAAAAGCGCCCATCGCTACCACAATCGGGCGCGATCGAAATTCCATCTCGTCATAGGTGAACCCGTCAGCGCCCGAGATGTATACACCGATCCCGCCGGCCACGCCGAGTATTGCGGATATGATCCAGAACGCGATTGGCGGAATCTTCAGTCCGGCCTGGGCGAGACGGCTCTTGATATCCCGTGGCGAGGCTGAGCTTTTCTTGCCCTTGTTATCCTCACGCAACTTGTCCAGCATTTGCTGGTTCTGTCGCCGTCGGGCCGCGTCCTGGCCCTTCTGCCGGTTCTGGGCAACGGTCTTGTCACGGTTCTGGTACTGCTTGACCCGTTTGGCAGCCGATTCAGAGGGTCCGGTGGCGAGCAACCCGACACTGGCGATCAGGACGAAGGCGATGCCGGCAACAGCATAGATGAGGAGGGAGTTGTCCATCAATTGCCCTCCAGGCTGTCGAGCGCTTCAGCCAGTTCCTGCTCCATGTTGTAATAGGACGCACGCTCCCAGAATTTCGGACGGCCAATGCCTGTCCCCCGGTGGGCGCCCTTGACCTTGCCGTCGTCATCCTCGCCGTCCATCTCGTAATTCAGGACGTCCTGCAGGACGATGGTATCGCCCTCGAGGCCGATCACTTCGGTCACGTTCATGATCTTCCGCGAGCCATCCCGAAGGCGGGACGCCTGGACCACAATGTCGATCGAGCCGACAATCATCTCACGGATGGTTTTTGCTGGCAGTGAGAAACCGCCCATTGTGATCATGGATTCGACCCGGCTGAGGGCCTCCCGCGGCGTGTTGGCGTGCAGGGTTCCCATGGATCCATCGTGGCCGGTGTTCATGGCCTGGAGCAAGTCGAAGGCTTCGGGGCCCCGGACCTCGCCCACAATAATCCGTTCAGGGCGCATCCGCAGGCAGTTCTTGACCAGCTCGCGCATGCTGATCGCGCCCGAGCCTTCAATGTTGGGGGGACGCGTCTCCAGGCGGACCACATGGGGCTGCTGCAATTGCAGTTCCGCAGAGTCTTCGCAGGTAATGACCCGCTCGCCTGGATCGATAAAGCCGGTCAGACAGTTCAGGAGCGTGGTTTTCCCGGAACCGGTACCGCCCGAGATCAGGACGTTACAGCGGCAGCGCCCGATGATCCTCAGGATCGCGGCACCGGCCGGTGAAATCGAGCCGAACTCAACAAGGTTCTGGAGTTTGAGCTTGTCCTTCTTGAACTTCCGAATCGTGAGGGTTGGCCCATCGATCGCCAGGGGCGGGGCAATCACGTTCACCCGGGAGCCATCAAGTAGACGGGCGTCGCAGATCGGTGAAGCCTCGTCCACCCGGCGACCGACCTGTGACACGATCCGTTGGCAGATGTTCATGAGCTGGGCATTGTCGCGAAAACGGACATTCGTCCGCTCGATCTTGCCGCTCACTTCGATGTAGCAGGTATCGGCCCCGTTCACCATGATGTCGGCAATGTCGTCGCGCGCGAGGAGGGGTTCGAGGGGGCCGTAGCCCAGCACATCGTTACAGATATCATCGAGCAACTGTTCCTGCTCGGAAATCGACATGACGAAATTCTTGATCGCGATGATCTCAACGACGATGTCGCGGATTTCCTCGCGCGCACTTTCGGCGTCAAGCTGAGCCAACTGCGCCAGATCGATCGTGTCGATCAGCGCGTTGAACACGGTCATTTTCGTCGTGTAGTACTGCTCGGACCGCGCGGCGACGTCCTTTGGTTTTTCCGCCGCGAGCGGTTTTACCTCCGGTGGCTTGGGTGGTTTCGGAACCGGAGCCGAGGCGCTTTTCGGCGCTGGCGCTGCAGTGGCCTCGGCAGCAGGCGCGGGCTTTTTTGCCGGCGCTGGGGTGGCGGGTTTGTTCGTTACCTCACCGGGTTTTTTCTTACCAAACGCCATGGCCGTAACTCCCTAAGACCTACTTGCCCAGCAGTTTCTGGATGAAGGATTTCGGGCGGGACTCGACCGATTTGCCGGTGATCAGCGATGCGAGATGGTCAATCGCCAGTGACGATTTCGCAGCGGGATCGGATTCCGAGATCATCTGCCCATTGTTCGAGGCCATCCCGAACAGCTGCGGTTCGAACGGCAGAACGATGGAGGGTTCCACGCCGATGGCGGCTGCGAAATCCTTCACGGGGATTTCAGGTCGTTTCGGCATGCTGGCCATGTTCAGGACGATCTTGGGTTTCTCGTCATTGGGCCTGGCGGGCAGCAGTTGGTCGATGATGTTCTTCCCGTTGCGGAGCGAGGCGAGATCGGGCTGGCAAACAAGCACCACCTCTTCCGCGTCGGTCAGCGTCTGCATCATCCATTTCGACCATGTGTGCGGCAGGTCGAGCACAATGAACGGCACGTTCCGCCGGACCGTCGCAATGACGGCGCTGTAGGCCTCATCGGAGATGTCGTAGTTTTCGCTGATCGAGGCTGGCGCAGCAAAAAGCGACAGGCGGTCTGTTGCCTTTGCGAGGAGGCGCTGGACCACAGCATCGTCGGCCCGGTCGGGATCGGTCAGCGCGTCGATCACCGTTTGCTGGGGATCTTCGTTGAAGTCGAGCGCCGTGGTGCCGAAGGATACGTCGAGATCGACCAGCGTGGTGTTGAAGCCCGCATTCTCGGAGATCGCCCATGCAAGGTTGTGCGCAATCGTGGACGATCCGACACCGCCCTTTGCCCCAACAACGGCGATGGAGCGGCCGAGGAATGGGTCATCGGGATCGGTGAAAAGCTCTGCAATTGACCCTATGATGTGCAAGGGCCGAATCGGTGGAACGATGTATTCGCTCACCCCGCGGGCCGTCAGCTGCCGGTAAAGCTTGATGTCATTGGTCGCGCCGATGACCATCACCTCGACGCCTTCGTCGCAGTGTTCTGCGAGCCGGTCGATCTGTTTGATCATCTGGTTGGCGTCGACGCCGGATTCGACGATCAGAAGGTTCGGTGACTGGTTCTCGGACAGATAGGCAATCGCCGCTTCCAGGCCACCATCGGCAACCTCAAGGCTGACCCGCGCCATGCGCCGGTCCTGCGAAACGCCATACATGAGGTCATGGCTCGACGGTTTCTCCAGGAATGCCAGGACGGAGATGGCCGGGATCGGACGAATGCCTTCGCTCGGATCGGTGATCTCGAACGCGCTGTCATCGAACACGACCTCTTTCGTGGGAGCTTCGAGGTTGACATCTCCGCCCTGCGGCGAAGTGGTTTCGTAACCACCGCCAAAGTCCGATACGGCCACCTGGCCGGCCGGCTCGACAGAGTCGCTCTCGAAGATATCCGGATCATCGGTTTCGATATCCAGATCCGGATCATCGTCGAAATCGAAGTCGAGATCGTCCTCGTAGATTGCGCCTTCTTTCGCCATCGTCTTACGCTCCGTCCTTCGCTGCCTTATCCGCCAATGCCGGACAAGGTGACCTCTTCTTCGCCACCTGCGGCCGCTGTTGCAGTACCCTGGCGATAGGCTTCCATGATGATCGAGACGCGGTCATTATCGCGCCGTCCAAGCTCGCGATTGCCCAGCAGATCGCCCGGATCGGCAATCATGTGGGCGATGTTGTAACGGACGCTGCAGCCGAAATTCTCGAGTTCATTGTTCGACGAAATGTCGGAGAGATCATATGCGGCGAGCGATTTGCACTCGGGCGCCACGGCCTCGTAGACATCGAAGGCCAGGATGACGGGCGCGTTGGTACCCTGGGCATCATAGGCAGCACCATCGATCGCCTCCCAGGCGAGGCCACGCGTCCAGGCGATTTCCCGCGCTTCCTTCACGGCCTCGACGGCAAGGGCCGGTGTTGCGGAATTCTCGGGCATCACCATGCGCAGCTCGCCATGGCCGCGGTCCCGGTAGTTATCGATGAAGTTCTCGATCCGCGCACGGTCCGCGATACGCAGGGTCGGGAAGTTCCCATCAAGGTTCACTTCCAGTACTTCCGTCGAAGGTTCCACATCAATCACATGGCGATCCAGGGGGGTGCCCTCGGTTAAGACGTTACTCGGAATGTCGGTCTTGAGGCTTGAAGAGCAACCGGTCACGACCAGCGCGCCGGCGATGCCGGCGGAGCAGAAAAAACGGTTCATCGGACGGTAGGCCATGATCAACAATTCCTATTCTTCTATGAAGCCCACAGGGCCCAGGTAATCGTCGCTTTCCAGCGCGGCTGCATCGTGGCCGTACATCCGGTTGACCTTGCCAAAGAGGATGGAGCGGGCATCGCTGGCATAGGAGAGTCCATCGGCGGGGGTCCGCAGCTTCTCCTTCGTCGTCGGGTCAACCAGGTAAGGCGTGATGATAATCACCAGCTCGCTTTCGGCGTTCTGGAATTCCCTCGAAGTGAAGAGCTGGCCCAGCACGGGAACATTCTTGAGCCCGGGAATATCCTCGATCTGCTGGCGCGACCGGGTCTGTATCAGGCCCGCCAACATCATGGACTGGCCCGATGGCATCTCAACGGTCGATGACACCCGGCGCACGGTCAGGCTCGGTACACCGTTCACGGAGTTCTCGGTGGAGAGTTCAGACACTTCCGTAGCGACCCTAAGCGAGATGCGGTTTTCTGACAGCACAACCGGGGTGAAGCCGAGACCCACGCCGAACTGTTTGAACGTAATCCCGACCTGTCCATCATCGGCAGGCGTTGCGATTGGAAATTCACCGCCCGCCAGGAAGTTCGCGGTTTCCCCGGATACGGCGGTGATATTCGGCTCGGCCAAGGTTCGCGCTATACCAACGCGCTCCAGTGCATTCACGCCAAGATCGACGGTGGACTGGAGCAGGTCGCCCACCAGGTTCTGGTAACCTGCCGTACCAGTCAGCCCGCCCTCTTCTGTCAGGCTGTTCTGGGCGGCGAACGCTGCGGAATTCGAAAAGGGGGCCGCATCGCCAAGCACGTTGGTATTGGTGTTCACCGGAAAGCCGGTCACGGGGTCGATCTGAAACAGCGGCACTTCGGCCTGACCGGCGAGATCGCCGAACCGAACATCAAACGACGGCTCCAGACCGAGGCGCTTGAGATAATTGCGTTGCATTTCGACAACGCGGACCTCGAGCAGCACCTGATCCTTGGCAGCTATGTCGACCATGCTGACAATGTCGGTCTGCCCGCCTGCGAACAGGCTGACCAGCCTTCTGACCTGCTCGGACTGGGCGACATTGG